>JAUWKK010000339.1 GCA_030614245.1 Planctomycetota bacterium
AAGGCGGCCTCCGAGGCGCAGCACCGGCACGCAACCAGCTACATCTCCGCGATCTCGAACGCCGCCAGCGCAAGTTGCGGCGCGACACCGAAAGCCTCTACTCGAAAGCGTCGCTGCTCTACCTGCCCACCGGCGAGCTCGACGAGGCCGTGCTGCTCATGCAGAAGGCCGAGAAACAGGCCCGAGCGGGCGACTACGCAGGCTTCGCTGAGACCCAGCGGCGCATCGTCCACGCACTCAAGAACACCAAGCGGCTGATCCAGGGCCAGGGCGCCGTCCAGATGGACCCGCGCCTGAAACTCCCGCGCGAGCTCAAGGAAGAGATGTTCGACCCGCGCGAGCAGCCGATCCCGCCCGAATTCGAGACACTCGTGGCCGAATACTACAAAGCCATCGCTGCAGGTGCCATCAAGTGAGAAGACTGCTCGGACATCTGTCGATCATCCTGTTGCCCTCGCTGATGGTGCAGGCCGGCGAGTGGAGCCTCCAGCGCGCGTATCGCAGGCACATCGAGAACGCCGCAAGGGACGAGACGGTCGTATTCAAGTATGCAAGCGGCGGGCACAGCGGCAAGCCGGCCGTAATCGACTCGAACGGCAAGATCCTGGCGTCGAAGATTCTCGCGACTACCATCGGCGGCGATATCTGGGTGGCCTACCAGGGTTCGACGGCGCAGGGCGACGTCTGGGTCTATTACGGCGCCGGCACCTCGCAGCAGGCCCGGCGCGGCGCCTGGCAGCCGAAGTTCAGCCTTGCACTTATGACGACGAAGCTCCCGGCGGGAGGGCTTGACAGCGCCAAAGCCATCGCCGCCGCAATGCGCGGGCGCATCTACGGAATGGGCTTCGTCGATAACATCTGGCACGGATACAACCCTTTCGGCCCCGACGATAACTATGCATCGGCATACGCAGGCTACCTGAAGATCGACAAACCGGGCACGTACCGCGTCTTCACCAATTCCGACGAGGCGTCGTTCGTCTTCATCGACGGGAGTGAAGTGTGCTCGTGGCCCAAACGTCACAGTGCGAAGGGGCGACGCGGCCAGCACGGCGCCGATATCCATCTGTCCAAGGGCGAGCACAGGATCGAATACTATCACGCCGAGGTCGACGGCGTGCAGGTGATGTCGCTCGGATGGGTTCGTCCGGGGGACCTCAAGAGGACCAAGGGCAGGAAATTCCACCCGGTGCCGAAGTCGGCGTTCCTGCACACGCACGTCGCAAAGGCAGGCCCAGTCGAACGCAAGGGCAATGCGCCGCTCGCAGCGTTTTCCCACCAGCAGGTCGATCAGCTCCTGCACGAGAGCTACCAGTACACCCGCATCCGCTTCAAGGATGGATGCCGCAACGTCCCCGACGGGGCGAGGGTGATCTGGAACTTCAGCGACGGCGTAAAGTCCGAGCAGCGCGGCGGCGACCACATTTATGTCAGCAGGAAGGAGTTCCATCGCTGCTCCGTGCGGATAGTAGCGAAGAGCGACACGACTCTCGACAAGTTCGAGGCGCTCGTTCCGATTGAAATCCCGCTGCGGAACCTGACGATCCGCAACGCGGGACAAGTCCGTGAATATGCTCAGGCCATCCTGAAAACCGACATGAAGCAGGTGCCGGGCGAAGCGATGAAGGCATACTGGCTGCTCGTCGAGTCGATAGACGATCCGAAGCTCATCGAGCCGTTCGCGGAGGTATTCGTCGAGCGTTTCGGGCATCGCGGGGACGCTTGGCCCGTCGCCGACCGCCTGGCGATGGCCCTCTCGATCAAGGAGCCCAAGAAGGCGATAGAGCTTTACGGCAAGCTGGCGAAGAGCGCGAGAACACAACTCGACGCCGCGCGCGCGCGGATGGAGCAGATAGAGCTCGTCCTGCACCGGCTGAAGGACACAGATCGCGCCATGGCGATGGCGACGGCCGTTCGCGACGGACGCAGCGGCCTCGAGCAGCGCATCGCCATTGTCAAACTGGGCGACGTGCACCGGGCGCTCGGCAACTTCGAGGAGGCCGAGAAGAATTACCGCATCGCACAACGGCTGGCCATCAAGAAAATGGACCGCCGCGAGGTCGCCGTCAGGCAGGGCGGATACCTCGAGACCATCGCGTCGCTGCTCGACCAGGGCCACGTCCGCGCCGGACGCCGGGCGCTCGTCAGGTGGGAATGCGATTATCCCACCGGCAAGCTCAGCGGCGACCTGATCCTCCAGACGGCGAGGTACTTCTCCGCGATCGGCGACCATCACCGCGCGCTCGAGGAACTCGACACGCTCGTCAAGATCAATCCGTTCAGCCCATATCTGCCCGAGATCGAACTGAGCATGGCACGGGCCTACGCCAAGCTCGGCAACGCCGCCAAGGCCCGTGAACTGAGACAGAAGGTTATCCGCGAATACCCGAAAAGCCCCGCCGCGAAAGCGGCCAGGAACGAGCGGTTCTAGCACGGGAGATACTCAAATGAAGCGAAATGCTGCGTTGATACTGACTTTGGCCGCGGTCCTGGCTGCGGTACCGAGCATGGCCGAGAGATTCCACGACAAGCCCGGTGCCGGCACCGGTGGGATCACCGCCGCCGTCTCGCCCGTCCCGCGCCTCGAACGGGCCGTCGTCATCGAGGCAACGGAGTTCAAGGCATACCTGGCCGGTATCGACCGCAACGCGGGCACGATAAGCATCAGCGGCCTGCCGCCGGGGAAGTACGATCTGCTGCTCAAGTTCGACAGCATCGTCGCCGAAGGCGTCAGCCTCAACGTGCCCGGCGGCTTCAAGAAGCTGTCCGCAGCCGACCTCAAGGGCATCCAGCACAGGACGTGGATAAGCGAGCCGTACTTCAACAAGAAAAAGATCGCTCGAGTGGGAGGCACATCCAAACGCATCAAGATGATCGTCGAGCAGGTCCGCGACAAAAAGACTTACGAGCCCAACGGCAACGTCCTGCACGGCATAATGATCCGCAGGCTGCAGCTCACCGACCTGCGCAAGACCGGCAAGATATGGCAGATCAAGAGGAACCGGCATATATTCCGCGAGGAGCGCAAGATGGGCGGCGCCGGCACCAGGCTCAAGTTCATCTACGTCCCACGGCTCGGCGGCATCCGCATCGGCGACGAAGTAGTCAAGCTGCCGAAGATCGACCTCGACAAGCTCGAGCCGAAGAAAGAGCCCCACTTCTACACGGCAAGCTGGAAGGAGAAGTGACGCGGCTGGGCCGCAGGCAGGGGGGGCACTGGAGTGGCCGACATGGGCACAGGAGGACACGGTGAACTGGCATACTCGTAAGCGTCTTGATGTGCTTATGCCCGTAACGACGTGGTTGTCGGTATCTCACCGGCAGCGAAAGGAATCCAAGTGCAAGACCTCTGGACGTGACAA
>JAUWKK010000120.1 GCA_030614245.1 Planctomycetota bacterium
CGCCAACCCCCAACGCCTCCAGGCGATCCGACATCCAGGCAGCGGTCGCGTCGGGTAGGTGGCCGCTGATGACCACGTTGCCGACGGAGACGACAAGGGCTTTCAAGGCTGGGTGCCCTCCTGAGCGGCCGGCTTGCCGAGTTTGGCCCTGATCTTCGACAGGCCCTCTTCACGCAACCACTCTACTATAAGGCCCGCCTCCTCGATTTTCAAGGCCCAAAGCAGCGCGACGAACACAATGCCGCCCACCAGTGCCGGCACACCGGCACGCAGCAGCTTGACCAGTTCGAATACCAGCCGGCCGAGCATCGTCTTTACTTCGACGAATGCCACGTTGTCGAGCTGCACGCCCCCCGCGGCCATCGTGAAGCTGACGCGCTCGATCCGCCCTGCATCCGGCGATTCGCCGCCGGCATCCTTGAACTCGGCAAGCGGCACTCCGTATGTCTTCCGTTTCACGCTCTGCTTGATCTCGGCTTCAGCCTGGAAATCCTCGCCTTTCGCCCTGATGGCGATCCTCGCCCTCGTCGCCTGCGGCGCGGCGGCCTTGAAACTCAATTGAGTCGTACCCGAAAGATCGTAACTGCGCACCGAGCGGACAGCCTCGACGGTGCCGAGCGTCAGCGCACGCTCGGGCTGCGGCTTCTTTTTTGCGTCGAGCACGGCAACCGAGAGCGGCCCCGGCGAACGCCAGTCGCGGGATACATCCTCGAAGCTGTCGACGAGCACAATATCGCGCCCCACCCTCAGCAGGACGTCGTCGACGGCGAAATTGGTCTTGTATGAGCCGCCTCGCGGCTGCGAAATATCCACAATCCGCAGATGAGTGACGCCCTTCTTCGCTGCCTCTGCCACTTGCACTCCATTGAGCGTGAACTGGACGGTCTGCCACCTCTTTTCGCGGTCGATGGCCCTCTCGTGGCTGAACAGCACCTCGTCGTGATGCATCAGCCTGACGGCGATCTGCCCGGGGTGCTCCATCTTGAGCCTCAGGCTGCCCCCCCTGAGGCCGCCGAGCTTGAACATCGACAGATCGCGCTGGACGAATATCTCGCGGCGGCCGCGCCGCTTGTAGTCCCACTGCAAACAGACGCGATTGCCGTCCTCGACGATGCTGGATTTCGCATCGACCGAGAACCACCCCCGCGGCTCGCGGTTGAATGTATCGAGCATCACATCGCGCGTCTTGTAGTCGTCGATCGGCAGCGAACGGTTGACAGCCCACTCCGCACACACCATCACAAGCGCCATCACTCCCGTAGCGATACCGAGCTTGACGAGAAAGCGCGATGTCTCGAAAAACGGCAGCACGCGAACGCGCATGCGCATCCAGATCAGCAGGATCACATTCTTCAGCGCTCTCGACAATGGATACGCCAGCGCGACGAACAGGAAGACCTCCGACGGGTGATCGAGCCCCATCGCCGAGATCAAGAACGTGAGGAACCCAACGTGGGCAATTGTCATTGCGATGCCGACTACCGTCGGCTGCCAGGTCATCTTCATCGAGAAGAAGCTCTGCATCGTCACGTTTTCCATCGCCATGAAGACCAGCCCTATCACGAAGAGCGTGAGCGTCCGGCCGGCGATGTCGATGTGTTCGCGCGGCCAGTTTCCCTTGTCGTAGACGAGTTGGATGATCTCCTCGTCGAGTATGATCATCGCCACGGCCAGCGGCACGAAGAACAGGATGACCATCTTGAGCGAACGCGTGATGAGATTGCCGAATTCATCGAGGCTCTTCTTGGCCGCCATCTCGCAGAGATACGGAAACAGCGCCACGGACAGGGCGTAGGCGACCAGGACTACAGGCACATTGGCTATGGTCTTGGCGAACTCCATGTCGCCGAAGACGCCTTCCGTCGTATAGGACTGGAAGTAGAAGGTCGTCACGTCGCGATAGCGTGCGAATATGACGCCGATCGCCAGCGGTGCCGCAAGTGCGGTGAAATGCGCCATTGTGGCGGAGATTCGCCGGGCACGCACCCACAACAGCGCCACGTACCCGCACGCGATGATCACCGACGCTGTGAACGCCGCCAGCTTGGGCTCGTCGGCCGATATCTTTTCCGGATACATCCAGACAAAAACGAATACCGCCGCAAACGGCAGTAGAATGCCTATCTCTTTGAGCATCCGCCCCGTCGGCACAGCCGGGATGGACGGGCGGAGGAACTTCAGCCGATAGCCCCATCCCTTCAGGCTGACGACCACCTGCGCCAGGCAGCCGGCACAGAAGCCTATGCCGATGGCCCGCGCGTCCGGAACGAAACGCACGCAAGCGAACAGGACGACCGCCCAGACGAGTTTCTGAGCCGCGTCGCCGGCGGCGGGATAGCCGAATATCTTGTATGAGTTCAGCACGCCGAGCGTCAGGACGCCGAAGACCAGCCCGAGCGAACCCGGCAGCATCCAGCGCAGCAGCAGCGAGGCATGCATCTGGGCCTCCTCGCCGAACTTGGGCACCAGGGTCTCGATTACTTCCGTCGAGTAGTATATGCCCGCAGCCGACAGGATGATCGCCGCTATCATCGTCAGGTTGACGATCGACGCCGCAAACTCCCACGCCTTCCTGGCGCCCTTCTCATTCATCTCGTCGATGAAGATCGGCATGAACGCCGGCACTATTACCTTCAGAAAGCTCGAATACAGGAACAAGAAGATGATGTTCTTGTAGACGTGCGTATACGCATCCGAGATCGCCCCCGGCCCGTAGGTGCGCGCGACTAGCACTCCCACCAGGAAGCCGCCGATCTTCCAGAACACCCAGAAGAGCAGAACCTTCAGGAAACCGCGCACGATCCGATAGCCAACCGATTGCTTCGCCACATTATCTCCATTTCCGTCTTGTGTTGGCGGGCAAGCTACGAACCTGCCCCACGCCGGCCGAGCACTTCGGCCAGGCGGTGGACGTTTGCTTCTATTGCAAATCGCTGCTCGATTTCGCGTCGGGCGGCGTCGGCCAGCCTTTGCCGGAGATCCGCATCTTCCAGCAGCCGCTTCATCGCCCCGGCCGTTGCCTGAGGGTCGCGCTCCGGCACGAGCTGCCCGGTCTCGCCGTCTCGGATTAGTTCCGGCACGCCGCCAACCGGCGTCGAGATGCACGGCGTGCCGCACGCAGCGGCCTCGAGCAAGACGTTCGGCAGCCCGTCGTGGTCGCCGTCCGACGCCACAACGCACGGCAGCACGCAGAGCGTCGCCTCGCGATACCGTTCGAGCAGCCGCTGCTGCGACTGCTGCCCGAGCAGCTTCACATTCTCATCCAGCCCTTGCGCCTCGATTTGCCGCTCGAGCGCGTCGCGAAGCACTCCTTCACCGGCAATTTCGCACCGAAACACCAGGCCGGCGTCCTTCATGATCGCGCACGCGTCGATCAGCACGTCGAAGCCCTTCTTCTCGATCAGCCGTCCCACCGAGATGATCACCGGCGGTTCAGCCGCTCGTGCATCTCCAGGCGTGTAGACCGACGTATCGATACCGTGATACACAGCCACAACGCGTTCCGACAGGTCAGGCGGAAGCATATCCTTCAACAAGCGAACGTTGAACTCGGTGCAGGTTACGACACACGACGACGCAGCAGTCTTTTGACGCAGCAGCGTCGGCCCGACGTACACGTCCCGGGCGTGCGCGGTGAACGAGAACTCGGCGCCGGTCATCGCGGCAACCATCAGCCCGACCGTCGCCGGCATATTTGCGAAGTGCGCGTGCAGGCGATCGATCCGCCGCTCGCGCATCGTGCGGGCGAACTCGGCCGCGGCCGCGACGTTGCGAAACGCCTTGAGCATCTCCAGCGGCGAGCCGATCAGCTTCAACGCAACAGCCATCGCACGAAGGCTTCCCGCCGGATGCGTCAGCATCCACAGCAGCGCCATGAACGTTCCCATCGACAGCACACGCGAACGATAAACGACGCCGGACTGGGTTTTCTTGCCCCGCTCCTTCAGAGCGGGCGGGTTTATTTCGCTGCTCACCTGGGGCTTACAGCCCCAGGAATCAGTTTGCATAATAGTCGTGCCCTGAAGGGGCACGGCCTCCGGTTGCGAAGGCCTGCGCAGCGACATCACGGTGACATCCACGCCCATCCGCCGCAGGCCGGCAACCTCGCGCCGGATGAACAGCTCGCTCGGCTCGGGATAGCTTCCGACGACGTAGGCGACCCTGTCGGTCATCATCCGCTCCCCCGCTCGCGCACGATCTCCTCGTAGCCCGCATATGTCTTCTGAACGGTTATCGCCCCCGAGAACTTCCTCGCCCGTGCGATGCCGGCTTGGCGGTACTTGTCGGTGGTGCTCTCGTCGCCCCTAATCTCCTCCATTGCCTGCTTCAGCTCGCCTATGTTGCGTGGGTCCACGAGCCTGGCGGCGTCTCCCAGCACCTCGGCCAGCGCCGGGATACTCGACGCCACCACCGGCGTCCCGCAAGCCATCGCCTCGAGCGGCGGAAATCCGAAACCTTCCGTCAGCGACGGAAACACAAACAGATCCGCCAGGCAGTAAAGCGCGGCCATATCGCTCTGCGGCACGTACCCGAGCATCTGCACGTCGTCTTGCAGTTGGTGCGCGGCAATCGTGCCGACAACCGAGCCCGTCCCCCAGCTCATTCTCCCGGCCAGCACGAGCTTGTGCGGCGGCTTCCTGTCGAGTTTCATCGCGAAATAGGCCTTCAGCAGCGCCTCGACGTTCTTCTTCGGTTCGAGCGTCCCGACGAACAATATGAAATGCTCGGGCAATTCGTATCGCTGCCGCACTTCCTCGAGCTTGTGCTTCACGATCGGGCCGAACTCCGGCGAGACGCCCAGCGGAACGACGCGGACCTTCTCCTCGCTGACACGCGTAGTCGCTATCAGGTCCTGCTTCACGGCTTCGGTCGGCACGATCACACGGGCGCTGCGATGTACCGATGCCGGCAGCATCGCGCGATAGTGATGCCGGTTCGACCATCGGCAGAGCTTCGGATGCGTCAGAGCGATGCAGTCGTACACGCTCAGCACGGTCGGAACCGGCTGCCACAGCGGCGCAACGTAACCGGCTGCATGAAAGACGTCCACCTTCTCCATCCAGACCGACAGCGGCAGGATCGTCTGATTCCACGCGATACGCAGCAGCTTGATGCGATTGCGGAACCAGCTCCGCCGGAGCTTGCCGCCGCGCTGGAGCACAGACTTATCGAAGTCGCGGCTGACGTAGAGCAGGATCGTATCGTCGCGCGCATATACCATCAGGTTTTGAATCAGACCGAGAATGGCCTTCTCGACGCCCGAGAACCGGCCCGTCAGGAGCGTCGCATCGACGGCGATTTTCACGATCCGCCTCCCGCGAGCAGTTCATCGTAGATAGCCTCTATCTTCCGAGCCGTCCGCTTGCTTGTGAAATGCGTGCAAACACGTTCGTGCGCGTTCCGGCCCATACGACGCGCCTTCTTGCGATCAAACGCCAGTTGCACGATGGCCTCTGCAATGCTGCCTATATCGCCGACGGGAACGAGCAGGCCGGTCTTGCCGTCGAGGACGATCTCACCCGGGCCGGCGTCGTCGCACGCCACAACAGGTACAGACGCGGCGCCCGCCTCGATCAAAACACGACCGAAGGGCTCCTCCTCGGACGGCAGCACCACGACGTCCATTCCGGCAATCGCCGATTCGATATCCTCGCGGTAGCCGGCAAAGGTGATCGAGGGATCGTCGCCGAGCCGGTGAAGATGCCGCTTGTAGTCCGGATGATCGTTGAACAGGTCATCACCAAGGATGACGAACTTAGCGCTCGGCAGCATGCTATGCACGATCTGCGCGGCTGCGATGAAGTCAGGATGCCGCTTCCACGGCACCATCTGGGCGATCATTCCAATGACAGGATCGCCAGGCCCCGCGCCGATCTCGTCGCGAAAGGCTGTTCCGTCTGCCTTCGCAAATCGCTCGACGTCCACGCCGTTGTGCACCACACACCAGCGGTCGGCCATCCCGCAGGTCGGCTGCAACTTCTGCCGGACGGCCTGGGAGACGGCTACGATACGCGCGGCTCTGATGGCAAGGCGCGCGGCGACGATCCCGGGCTCCACAATATCGCGAACATGCCAGACGATGGGAATCCCTGCCATCCGCATGAATCCTGAGAAGGCAATGCAATAATGTGCGATTGTACTGTTGGAATGGACGAGATCAGCCCCCACGCGCTCCGCCAAAGCTGCCAGTTCCCGCGCGGACCGGCGGAGAGCCAGTATGAAGCGAAGCAGCCGGAAGGGGTTCATCGTGTTCCGCAGGCGCGGCATCGCAACGAAATGGCACTCTATGCCCATATCGAGCACGCGGCGAGCCAGCGGGCCGTCATCGGGCAGAGCTACCTGCGGGCAGAAGCGACCGCGATCGATATCCGCCAGCAGCGCCAGCAGACTCTGCTCGGCTCCGCTGATGCGCGATGTGTGGTTGACGTAGAGGATCGTCTTCACGAACGTCTCAAACGTTGAAGCGAATGTTGATGATGTCGCCGTCCCGGACGACGTATCCCTTGCCTTCGGCGGTTTCCTTCCTGGCGGCTTTTGCAGCGCGTAACGAGCCGAGTTCCTTGAGATCATCAAAGTGAACGACCTCGGCGCGAATGAAGCCGCGAGCCATATCGGTGTGAACCTTCGCTGCGGCATCGAGGGCCGTGGCGCCGGCGGGGATCTCCCAGGCACGCAAATCCTGCCCGACCGCCGTGAAGAAGCAGCGCATATCGAGCATCTTCATGGCCGCCCCCAGGAAACGGCAGGCGGCCGGCTCGCTGACGCCGTAATCAGCCATGAACTCGGCACGGTCGCTCTCGTCGAGCTCGGCGATCTCCATCTCGATGGCACTCTTCATCGCCTCGACCGACCGGCAGCGTTCGCCGAGCTTCGCGATCACAGCCTCCGATACGGAGAAGTCCTCGTCGACGTTCACCAGCGCCATCATCGGCTTGCCCGTCAGGAACCTGAAGCCGCGCAGCATCTTGTGTTCCGCATCCGACATCTCGACGTCGGAGACGGGCCTGCCTTCATCGAGGCACTTCGCGCAAAGCTCAAGGACCGCCAGCTCGGCCCTGTCATCCTTCTGGCTCGGAGTCGGCTTCGTCACCTGGACGCGCAGCTTCTTGATGCGGCGCTCGACCTGCCCCATATCACCGAGCAGCAGTTCGCTGCATACGGAGTCGAAGTCGGCGAGCGGATCGGGTGCATTCCCGGCATCATCGGTGAAGCCGCGAAGGACTATCACCAGGCCATCAGCATCGCGGACATCGGAGAGCAGCATGCTGTCGCGGCTGCCGCCGCCCGCGAAAAGCCCGTGATAGTCGAGCACTTCCATGTGCAGCAGCGAGAACTTCTTCGGCTCGATGAGTTCCCGAAGGTAGTCCATGCGCTCGTCGGGAACCAGCACGGTCACGGCGTACGGCTCATCGACGCTGAAGTTGTGGAAGCACCCGCTATCGCCGGTCACACACGCGAAAACAGCGCTCTTTCCCGACCCCGGCAGGCCGATCAAGGCAAGTTTCATTTGGCTGTCCTCTCAGATTGCCTTCCTGAGTGCATTATATCCCTGCATTTTCATGGTAGCAAGTGAGACTTGAGCGCGGTCGTAACAATTTGTAGCTTTCGGGCCCGCATCCCTCCGTGGGGCCGGCTTTCCAGCCTGCCGATACGCGCCGTTCCTCCGCCCCTTTGGGGCTGGGATTTCACTCGTCAATCTTCACCCACGGCGTTGCCGTGGGCTTTCTTACTACGCCCCTACGGGGCCACGAGCCAATGCCGGGTGCCACGGTCAACCGTCCTCGGTTGGCCG
>JAUWKK010000170.1 GCA_030614245.1 Planctomycetota bacterium
CTGATGGGGTCTCCTATGCGCCGCGAGTGTGAGGATGTGTTTAATGCTCGGGCTGGCGAAGAATTGCGGGCCGTCAGCCGCGAATGAGAGCGTCACCGTCCGGTACTCCCGGGAGATGCCTCGTCTCTTCGCTGCGAAGCAGCGGGGAACAACTCCACAGCCGCAGCACTGACCACTGACCACTGAATACTGATCACTGGCCACTGATGTCCGGCCTGGGTCACGCGGAACTGCGCACGAAGCTGAGCGTCTCGCTGGAGGGCAATTCGCTGTGATTGAACTGGTCGCGGCCGAGGATGATCGTCCGCCGCATCGAGACGTTGAGCATCAGCCCGAGCCCTCTGAACGACGTCAGCATTGACGAGCCGCCGTAGCTGATGAACGGCAGCGGCAGCCCCACGACGGGCAGTTGCCCCGCCGTCATCGCCGTATTCACCGCCACCTGCGTCGCAAAGAGCGCCACCACGCCGACGACTATCAGCCGCCCGCTCGGGTGCCGCGTCCTATCTGCCACGCCCAGCGCGGACGCGAAGAACAGGAAGAACAGGCCGAGCATCCCCACGGCGCCGGCAAAGCCCGTCTCCTCGCAGATCACCGCAAAGATGAAATCGTTGTTCTTCGTCATCGGCGGGATGAATCCGCCCCGGTGATGCGTGCCGTGGAAAAGCCCCTTGCCCCACGTCTCTCCCGATGCGATCGCCGTCTTCGCGTTGATCACGTGATAGAGCCTGCCCATCCGCATCGAGGGATCGAGCGAATCCTGCTGGAAGAACGATACGATACGCCCGCGCTGATAAGGCCTCATCGCGAGCCACGTCGGCGGCAGCATCAATGCGCCGATGATCACCGCCGCCCACAAGTGCCGCCCGCGCGCTCCGGCTGCATACAGGATAGCAAACCAGATCGGAAGCATCATCAGCGCAGTGCCGAGGTCCGGCTGACGGGCGATAACCAGCATCGGCACAAACGTCAGCAGCGACGGCAGCACGAGTCCCCGCAGGCGGCGGTACGAGTTCTTGTGCAGGAGATACTTCGCCAGAACGAGTACGACCGCAATCTTGACGAACTCCGACGGCTGAACCCGCAGCGGGCCGAATACAATCCAGCGTTTCGCACCGTTGATGGATGTCCCAACGAACGGCACAGCCAGCACGAGCAGCAGCGCCGCTCCGTAGAGCCAGTAAGCATACCGGATCAGCGTCTGATAATGCACGCAAACGACGCAGAATGCAGCACACGCACCGATCGCCGCCCACAATAACTGCTTCCGAGGGCTCGACGTGTAGAACCCCTCACCTTCCGGACCCGGACGATACGACGCACTCCACACGAAGACCAGGCCGATACACAGCAGCAGCATGGCCGTCACGAGCACCGGCCGGTTCATTCGCCCGAAATGCAGATCGTGGAGCCTTGAAAGCATGAACTCATCCTGAGCTGGCCGCGTAGCGGCCAAGGGATAAAGCCTGGGGCTTCAGCCCCCAGGACTCGGTTCGCATAATATCTGTGCCCGGGAGGGGCACGGTTCTTCTTTCCTCAGCCCCTTCAGGGCGGCTCGTTTTGTTTCGCTGCTCAACTGGGGCTGAAGCCCCAGCCTACATGCCTCCCGGCTCTCAGCGGCTTCGCAGCGAAGAAGAACTCCACGGCAGCACAAGAAACAGCCAGCTCCCGCGTGTGCGTGTGGGGCGGGCTTTCAGCCTGCCAATCAATCGTCCGTTTCCACGTCATTCTGAGTTTGACGAAGAATCTTTGGCGTAGCGGACGTTCGAATCCTAAAAGATGCTTCGCTCAGGCTCAGCATGACATCAGCAGCGTGGAAAGGCTGCTCCACATATCGCCCTGCTGTTACGGATAAAACCGCGGATAAACACAGATACCGGTTCTTAATAATCAGCGTTCATCAGCGTTCATCAGCGTTCATCTGTGGTTGCCTTTCTTATCGCCCTGTTATTCCTGCAATATTCGCTTCTATCGCCCTGGGGTTGCCGGGCATAAGGCCGGCGGGAACGGTATCGAACAGCACCCTCGCGATCTTCGCAGCCGTTCCGCCCGCACCCTGGTCCGGCTTCAGATGCTCGACCATCACCGCAAACGCGACACGAGGCTTCTCGGACGGGGCGAACCCGACAAACCAGCCCGCGTTGTCCTTGTAACGCTCTCGTGTCATCGGGCTGACGGCGAATCGCTGCGCCGTGCCCGTCTTGCCGGAGACATTGAAGCGGCCCAGCCCGCTGAACGCCCTGAACGCCGTGCCGCCGTATTCGGTTGTGACGGCCTTCATTCCATCGTGGATCACCGCCAAGCCCAAGGGATCGATCCTGACGGTCCTCAGCAGGCACGCATTGCCGTCCTGCTCGGCCTCGATTACCTCGCCCGAGGCCGACACGATCTTCTTCTTGAGATGCACCCGGTAGACCCTTCCGCCGTTGGCAACGGCCGCCATCGCCACGGCCATCTGCACAGGCGTCACGCCCACTTCGCCCTGCCCGATGGCCAGGTTCATTGTGTCGCCGTCATACCACCGCTCCTGGCGTTGTGTCCAGCGCCCGTGCGGCGAAGGTATGCAGCCGCCGAGTTCTCCCGGCACGTCGATCCCGGTCTGCGAGCCGAGCCCGAGCGCTCGAGCCTCGTTCGCCAGCCGCTGCGCGCCCGTCCGCAGCGCCATCTCCCAGAAGTATATGTTGCACGACTTCTGAATCGCACAGCGCATGGCTATCGCCCCGTGAGCATGGCACCTCTTGCCGCCGATCCGGAAGCGCCCGGTGCATTCGACGGTCTCGTCCGTGCTGATGCCGCTATTGACAGCCGCTATCGCATCGATAACCTTGAAAACCGAGCCGGTGGGCATCGGGCAGGCTATCGAGCGGTTCAGCAGCGGCATGTCCGGCGACAGCATGGGGCTGTTCAGCCTGGGGAAATCCTTTCTGAACGTATTGAGGTCGTAGTTCGGATGCGAGGCGATAGCGAGGACGGCCCCGGAGTTCACGTCTATGACGACCGCCGCCGCCGGGGTAGTGGCGCGCCCGAGTATGCCCGCCGCCCGGGCGAGCGCGGCTTCGGCCGCCCGCTGCCAGCGCGTATCGAGCGTAAGATGCACGTCGTGCCCGGCTTCAGCATCGATACGCTCGAGCTGCTTCTGCCGCCGCCCGCGGTAGTCCACCTCGGCCAGTTCAAGCCCTCGGCTGCCGCGCAGCGCCTCGTCGTAGACGAGTTCCAGCCCGGAGCGGCCGACCTCGTCGCCCAGCCGGAGCCGCTTCGCCCGATCACCATAGAACGACTTGCCATGCCTGCGCATGTCCTCCTCGTCGGCTACGGCCATATATCCGATGGAATGCGCGGCGAGCGACCCGTTGGGGTAGGCTCGAGCCGCGCGGCGAATCGCGCCGTAGCCCACGAACAGGTCGGGACAGCACTCGATCGTGCGCACGAGTGGATAATCGACGCCCTTGATCACCGTGACCAACTGCCTCGGGGATGCCCGCAGCCGGACGATCTGAATCCCAGCCCGGATCACACCAACGAGCAGTTCATCGAGAGGCTCACCGGTGACGAGCGCCAGCTGCCTGGTCCGCTCGACAACCTGTGCGGGGATCTCGATATCGCCCTCGCGGCGCTCGGTTTGGTCCTCGTGGACCGGCTCGAGGAACTTGCCCAGCAGCCCCGGCCGCTGTCGCTGGCGGCGTATAACGAGGTCCAGCCCGACTATCGCCCGCCAGCCGCCGTCGTACCGTTCGATGGTCACGTCGAGATTGCGGTGAGACTTAAGCTTCTCGGTGCGCTGCACCGAGCAGAGCGACTTGAGCTGCTCGAGCATCACCGTTCGCCAGCGGCGGCCCTCGACGAGCGGATCGAGCTGGTTGTATCGCACACCGATGTCGTATGCCGGCAGATCGGCCGCCAGCACGGCGCCATCGGCTGATAGAATCCGCCCTCGAAGCGTCGGAAGCGTCCGCGTCGACAGCCTGAAGCTCTCGGCGTAATCCGTGTATCGCGGCCCCTCGATGATCTGCAGATAGAACAGGCGCGTTACTACCATCAGCAGCGCGCCGAATACCACTATGAGCATTGCTCGGATTCGAAAATGATACATACGTTCACGCCCAATTTCGAACGCGAGCCTCGACCGGCAGCCGCAGCCACCTGGCCGGACGGACCATCAGCCACGCCAGCAGCGGGCTGATCAGGGCAGTATAGGCAGCCCCCCCTAGCGCCGCGCGCATCATCGCGCCGCACCAGGGCAGGCCGTGAATTACCATCAGCAGCACCGCAACGGCACACTCGCAGGCCGCCGCGGCCACGAAAGCACACGCCAGATGCACGAGAAGATGATCGCCGAAAACCTGACGCACCGCCGCGCCTGCGAGAAGACCCGCCGACAGAAACAGCACGCCATACGTGCCAACCGGCGTATGGGATGTCAGGTCCTTCATCAGACCGAGCGCCCAGTTCGCGACGAACATATCCTGCCAGCGAGACCTGAGCGACAGGACGACGACCAGCGCCAGCATCAGGTCGGGCTTCACATTCGCAACCGCGATCCCGTTCATCAGCGACGTCTGCACGACGGTAGCGGCAACGATCACGATGACCAGCCCGGTCCAGCTACGCGCTCTTTCGTCGGCCGTCATCAGTCATCCTTGGTCAGTTACTACGGCGAGCCGCGTAGCGGCCCCGGGATAAAGCCCCTCCATAGGCGGGCAGGCCTGGAAGGCTGCTCCACAAGGTTTCGCGCACCAGCACCATTCGTAGCGGTATTGATTGCAATATGCTCCATTTCGATAAGGACGTATTAGCCGCATAGTTTCCATCGCTCAGAAGTGTATTCCCTCGCCGGCCCATTGCTCGGCGGCTTCCATCCAGGCTTCCGATAGGGTCGGGTGTGCATGTATCGTGCGTGCGACATCGGCGACGGTCGCCTCGAGCTCCATCGCCAGTGCCATTTCTGCTATCAGGTCGGCGGCGTTCGGGCCTACGGCCGCGGCGCCGAGCAGTTCGCCGGTCGACGGATCTCCCAGAAGCTTCACGAAGCCGCCGGTATCGCCGATAGCCAGGGCCTTGCCGAGTGCGGCGAACGGGAACCGTGCCACCTTCACGTTGAGGCCCTGCTCGGCCGCCTGCTTCTCCGTCAGGCCGACCGTTGCGACCTCCGGCTGAGTGAAGATGCACGCTGGGACGACCCTGTAGCTCATTCGCGAGGGCTTGCCCATCGCGTGCTCTGCGGCCGTTATGCCCTGCTTGCTGGCCACGTGGGCGAGCTGCATCCTGCCGGTAACGTCGCCGATGGCGTAGATGCCGTCCGCACTCGTGCGGCAGTGCTCGTCGATCACGATGCAGCCGCTCTCGTCTGTCTGCACGCCGGCTTGCTCCAGCCCCAGCCCTTCGGTGTACGCCGCACGGCCTATGCAGACGAGCGCAAGGTCGACCATCAACTCATCGCCGCTGCTGAGATTCGCCGAGACCTCGCCCTCCGATACCGACATCTCCTCGACCTTCGTGCCCAGCAGCACCTTGACCTTCATCCTCTTGAACGACCGCGCCAGTTCCTTCACTACGTCGTCATCCTGGCCCGGCAGGAGCTGATCCATCATTTCGACTACGATCACCTCGACGCCGAGCGGGCGGAAGATGCAGGCGAACTCGCAGCCGATGTACCCACCGCCGACGATCAGCAGCCGCTCGGGCTTCTCGGTGACGGACAGTATCTCATCGCTGGTCAGCACGCGCTGGCCGTCGAACGGGAACGTCCCGGGAGTGATCGGCACCGAGCCGGTAGCGATCATTATGTTGTGAGCGTGGATCGTATGGGAGCCGCCATCGGGCTTGCCGACCGCCACGGCGCCGGCGCCGGCCAGGGCGGCGGTTCCCTCGATAACGTCGATCTTGTTCTTCTTCATAAGCGATGCGACGCCACGGCTGAGTCGGCCGACAACGGCATCCTTGGCCTTGACCATCGCCGCGAGGTCTACGTTGAGGTTATCGAACGTAAGTCCCGCTTTTGCGGCAGTTGCGGCGTGTCTCGCCAGTGCTGCTCCGTGCAGGAGGGCCTTGGTGGGGATGCAGCCGACGTTGAGGCAAGTTCCGCCGAGAGCGCCGCGCTCGACTATCGCCACGCGGCCGCCGAGCTGCGCCGTCCGGATCGCGGCAACATAGCCGCCCGGGCCGGCACCGATTATTACCACGTCATACGTAGGCATGGATTCTCACCCTCCTGTGCGGTATAGTCTATATCGTCATGAATCGCCGTTTTCCTAAGCTCGTTTTGCGGGGAGCTTTCCTCGGGTGCCACGGTCAACCGTCTTGGGTTGAGGTGCAGCCTGGAAAGGCTGAACCAGGTGTGTCGTCCACGTGCAGGGGCGGTTAGCGCACCGCCCCGACGATTGGCGTGCCAGCCCGCTTGAGGCTGTCGCGCGAGGGCATCGGCAGCCCGCCGGGCGCTCCGGTGCTCGGGTGGTGCTGGGGGGCGACCTCGGCCCCGTAGAC
>JAUWKK010000250.1 GCA_030614245.1 Planctomycetota bacterium
CACAAGGGGCCCCCTCCCCTTGGACCATCGAAGGGGGATGATAGCAGGCGTGCGCTCAGACCATGCCCGCCAGACGTCGCCGAAGCGCCTCTCGAGCTTGTCGTCCTCACGCCTGATGGCCGGCACGTAAAACAACCACGCGACTGCGGCCCACACGACTATTGCCCAGAGATGTCCGCATGCAAGAGTAAATCCGATGGCCAACAGACAGTTGCCCAGGTATTGGGGGTGACGCAGGAAGGCGTAAGGGCCGCAGGTTGCAAGGGCTTCGTTCTTATGCACGATTCCCGATGCCCACATACGGATCAAGGTGCCCATGACAATGATGCCGGTTCCCGCGATGAGCCCCCACCAGAAAGGTCTCGCGAAGACGACCAGACAAATCGCGAACGCTGCTCCGAGCACCTGCCGGGACCGGTATCGGCGTACAAACAGAGCGTCCCATATCCTTGACAGGCCGCGCTTCGTTCGTTTCATCGAACTGGCACGGGTGGCCGTCTCTGCCGCCGGGGCGGATGAGTGGGCGTTCCAGGTTTCTTCATATCCAGCATGTTCGGTCTCCAGGATCATCGCGTAGGGAAGCCGGGAATCGTCCTGCGATTCGGCGGTTACGGGCGGCGTTCATTCTGGGAGCGCTGCTCTTTCATTCTTCGAATTATCTCCCGCTTCGTGTCCGCGTTATGCGTATCCATCGACTGCGTCGAGCAATCCGTTTCAGCAAACCAGCGGAGCATTCGGCGGAGCAGGCTCGTTCGCTTGTCGAGCTCGGGGTCCTTTGGGTATGACATCGTTGTCGCCTTTCTTCATTCCCAGTTTGATATGAGCACCATTTCTCTATGCCCGGACATCCCCCTCAATAGCACTCGTGTCTTCGACGGCAGTTCAGGAAACAGCTTCCGAACGTGCCGCGCATCAGCGAGTACGACCACTCTCTCTTCCGTCTCCAGAGCATCCTCCAGGCCCGCCACTGTCCTGATCACCGGCATCGAGGTGATCCCCGTGTAGAGATTGAATACTCCTGAGAACTCGGTGCCGAGCATAAACCGCCGCTGGGCCTGCTGAAGATAAGGCAGGGCCTGGGCAGAGAAGCGGCGGCCCGATTTGAACTTATTCGCGATGGGAGTGTAGACGCTGTCCATGCACAGCGAGAGCGCAAGGATCGCTGCAACAAGGATCGCAGCCTGTTTCATGACGGATCTCCCGGCAATGCTGTTCTTGACCCCGGCAACTGCAATGACAATGGTGATAGCTGCAAGACTGGAACCCGCTGCAATCGTCCAAGGGCCGATGAGCGCCGCAAGTTTCGGCCCCAGGGAGGGATCTTTGGAGTATACTCTTAGGGCGATCCGGGGCCCAATAACGAGCAATACAGCCAACACTACGGCCAGCAAGGCAACAGCGACGAAGCTGAGGCCGGAGAACCATTTGTGCACCCTGGGCCATGGAACGCCCGCCTTCGCCGCTGTGGCGAAATAGCGCGCACAGAGCAGCCCGGCCGCCGGTGTCAGCGGCACAAGGTATCCGTGCCTCTTGCCGCTCATCAGGTTGAAGAACACGAGCACGCATGCGAACCACAGAACGAGAAAGGATGCGGCCCGGTCGCCTTCGCGCCGCCAGGCAATGGCAGCCTGAACGCCCCCCAGCGCCGCGAACAGCGTCCACGGAAACAGGAACATCGGCAGACGCAGCAGGTAATAGAAAGGCCCGTGGCGATGGCTGTACGAGGCGACAGCCCTGCCGAAGTTCTGCCTTATGAGGATGGTCCGGGTATACTCCGGCCCTCCGCGGATGATCGCCGGCACCAGCCACGCGCAGATGATCCCGAACATCAGCACTACCCCAGCCAGGTGAACCCATCCGCCCGCGTTGAGATGCTTCCTGTGAACAACCGCGTAGACCAGCACCGGCAGGCCCGGCACAAGGCAACCCACCGGGCCTTTCGTCAGTACACCCAGCCCCATCAGTGCGTAGAATACGAGCCAGCACAGCCGGGGTCGAGTGCTGGAAGGCTCAAGCGCGCAATACGCCGCGATCAGCGCCCCTGTTGTGAAAACCGTCAGCAGCGGATCGAGCACGCCGAGCTTTGCTACGGTTGTAAACAGCAGCGCGGTTGCCGTGATCGCAGCGGCCAGCAGGCCACCGTAGCCCGGCAACACCCGCCGGCCGAAGAAGTAGACCAGCAGCAGACCGCTTATCGCCGATAGCCCGCCGATCATGCGCCCGGCATTCACACCTGCGCCGGCTCTGTAGAACAGCGCTGCCAGCCAGAAGAACATCGGCGGCTTCTCGGAGTATATCTCGCCGTTCAGGTGCGGCAGAATGTAATCGCCCAGCACGACCATCTCGCGGGCTACTTCGACGTATCGGGGCTCGTCGGGATTCCACGGGTCTCGGGAGAAAAGCGAGGGCACGACGATCAACGCGCCCAGCGTGAGCACGCAGGCCACCTCAATCGCCACTCGGCGTCCTTCGCCACGGGCCTCAGGTCTGATCAGTGCGCTTGGCATCCTTCTCCTTCTTCAGCAGCATCAGGTTGCGGACATAGACGATGCAGCCGGTAGACTGGCCCAGGATGAAGACCGGATCCATGCGGTGAATGGCATAGGCCAGCAGCAGGCTGCTTCCCGCCAGGCTCAGCAGCCAGAAATGGATGGGGACAATGGATCGGCCGGCGCGCTCAGATGCGACCCACTGAACGAGAAAGCGGCTGGTGAACATCACCTGCGCCACGAATCCCAGGTAGAGCCACCAATCCATTACAGTTCCTCCTCGATCTCGTACCGCAGCCAGCGCGATTGCATCCATCGGACCGCCAGCAAGTCGCGAAAACTCTTGAAGACGCGATTCCACACACCGTACTTCGTCTGGCCTCTTGGGCGCGGTCTGTGGTTGACAGGCATCTCCGCCACGCGCCAACCGTCCAGACGAAGCAGAGTGGGCAGGAAACGGTGCATGCCCTCATAGAGCTTCAGCCCCACCAGGCATTCACGACGGTACAGCTTCAACGTGCAGCCCACGTCGGTGATCTCTTCGTGGGTGAGGCGGTTCCTCACGCCGTTGGCAATCTTCGATGAGACACGCCGGAGCCATGAGTCCGAGCGTTTGCGCCGCACTCCGCACACCACGTGCCATTTGTCCATCATCTCGATCATCCTGGGGATGTCGGACGGGTCGTTCTGCATGTCCGCATCGAGCGTGGCTACCAGGTCGCCGTTGGCGTGCTTGAGGCCGGCATCCATTGCCGCCGTTTGACCGCAGTTGCGCTTGAACCGAATCCCCCGCAGCTGGGCAACCTCCGACTTAAGCTTACGTAGCTCCCCGAACGTGCTATCCGTGCTGCCGTCGTCCACGACGATTATTTCGTAAGGCGTGTCCAGCCTATCCATCACCGAACGCACTTCAAACACACACTCTTCGATGCACTCTTCCTCGTTGTAGGCCGGTATCACGATGCTGATCCGCGGATCACAGTTGCTCATAACGGCGTACCCTCAATTCGACGGTAGGCTGGGCCACGGAGGTAGAGATTTAACCCGGCGGCCAGAAGGCACACGCCAGCAGGGATAGCGACGCAACTGGAGAACTTCACCCGGAATACGTACTCAGGATAGTCGTCGTTCATCCAACAGTCGATGTCTTGTTTTTGTACCTTGAGCGAACCATCCGCATCCACGGTGCAGAGCAGGTAATGATGTCGATCACACCTGTAAACCAGCCTTGCCCCCGCGCCACCCGTTATGAACACGGGTATCCCGCCGATGCGGTCTTCGAAGTACCCGTGGATGTGGCTGGCGAAGACGGCACTGACGCGGTGCTTGCTGAGCACGTCTGTCAGCTCCCGGGCGCCGGCTTCGAGGGCGTGGCATCCGCCCGACCGAGGATCGCGCGGCGGCACGTGCATGTAAACAAAACAGAACTGATAGTCGTCGCGCAGCCGATTCAGCGTCCGATCGAGCCAAATCAACTCTTCCGGGCCGCACCGTTCGGTGGAATCGTCGACAGCCACGAACAGCGCATTGCCGTAGGAGAACCAGTATCGCCGGGGCCCAAAGGCTTTCTCGTAGTGCCGATACGACTTGCCGGCATCTCGGGCATCCGAATCGATGTCGTGATTGCCCGGCACGGCACAGAACGGCATGCCCAACTCTTCCTCGCCAAGCTCGTGCAGCACCCAGTCGAACTGCCTCGGGTTGCATCGCTTCACGATGTCCCCTGTGTGCAGGATGAAGCGAACGTCGTCGGTCTTGATTCGGGCCAGGATCTCCTCGAACACGCCCATGTTGCCTCGGTTGTCGCCAACCACGGCGAAGCGAAACGGGGCGTCTCCGGGCAGGCGCTCGCTAGCCGGCGGTAGTATCGCGGCGGGGGCGCTAGCGGTCGTCCACGACCACAACAGATGCACCGACAGCAGCGCGACACCGACGGCAACGCAGCCGATAGCGGTTCTCCTGTTTCTCACTTTACCGCTCCCCCGCAAGCTGTCTTGTGCCGCCCCGGCCTGACGCACTGCCGCCGGTCAGCGTTGCGAAGAACGATCCGCCGGAGCAGCGGCATCGTTATTCGACGTTGCCCCCGACAGAGCGGACTCCTTGAGGGGCCGGTGCCTGGCCTTGTCGTCGAAACCATACGCCAGCATCTCCCGGAGAGCTCCTTCCGGGCTCCATCGACATTCTGCGATTCGATAGATCGCCACCAGTGCGCCGGCTCGGTTCCTGCCGGCCTTGCAGTGCACCCACACGGGGCGTTTCATTGGGTCCCGTGTTATCTC
>JAUWKK010000358.1 GCA_030614245.1 Planctomycetota bacterium
CAGCCGGCCTATTAAAGGTCGGGGCGGTGCCCCAACCGCCCCTACGGCTGCTCCACATAGCCGAACACATTCCGCTTCGCCGTCAGGATTCTCCGAGATGCCGCTTGATAGCCTCGACCAGGGCGGCGGTGTCTATCGGCTCTGTCAGGCGGTCGTCGGCCCAGGCATACTTGATATCGTCATTGGCGCTGGGCATCAGTGCGATAATGGGTATCTTCTTCCGTTTCGGGTCAGTCTTGATCGAGCGGCAGAGCACGGAAGCGCCTTCGGCCGGCAGGTGGCCGTCGATGATGATCAGGTCGATAGCTTCTGACTTGGTAGCACGTTCGGCCCGCGCGACCGATTCGGCCTGGATGAGCCTGTGCCGCCGCGTACCCGCGGCCGAAAGCCCCTCCACAAGCTGACGCAACTGGTAAATCGTCTTGACGTTATTGCTCGCCAGCATGAGCGTGTACTGCGCCATTCCGGCCATTATTCCATGAGCTTGAGCTCCGGCTGTGATTGCTGCATCAATCGCCGCGACGAGCCTGCGCGATGAGATGGGCTTTGCCAGATAGTCATCGGCGCCCATTGATTTCGCGTACGAAATATCCTTCGCGCTCGACTTGGCCGAAAGTATCACGACAGGCAAAGCCAGCCCCATGTCGCGCTTAAGTGTCTTGCAGATGTGGAACCCGCTCATGCCCGGCATCATTATGTCGAGCAGCACGCAGTCGGGCTTCTCCGACAGCGCCATATTCAGACCTTCCTCGCCGGAGAATGAAGTAATGACTTCGTATTCGTTCTCGGTCAGCGCCCGGCTCAACACCTCTACTGCATCCGGATTGTCGTCGATAACCAGCACTTTACCCTTATTCGGCATTATTACACCTCCACTATGGGAATATGACCTACTGTGGCCTGTCATGAAGCCCCGCAGGGGCGAAATAGAATAGCCCACGGCAACGCCGTGGGGCTAGGAGACAGATAGATCTCCAGCCCTGAAAGGGCGAGGTAAACATAATCATGTTCACAAGCTGCTCCGCCCTTGCAGGGCTTGTGTCCGTGAGGCCGCTCGCCGACCCACGGCGGTGCTGTGGGCTGTCATATCACGCCCTTTCAGGGCTGAAGAGTGTTACAATGTGGAGCAGCCTTTCCAGGCTGCTGATCAATTAGCAGGCCTGCCCTGCCGGAAGAGGCTTCAGGCCCCAGGCCTCAGGACCTGAAGTCTGAAGTCTGAAGTCTGAAGTCAAAAGCTTGAAAGGTCAATCGGGAACTTGACTCTAAACGTCGTCCCCCTTCCCACCCGGCTTTCGACGGTAATCTCGCCGCGGATGAGATCGGTCAATCGTTTGACAATCGCCAGCCCAAGGCCCAGCCCGCCGTGCTCGCGAGCAAGCGAACCGTCGACCTGGCGAAACGATTCGAACACGCTGGGGATATGCTCGGGCGCGATGCCGATCCCCGTATCGGATACCGTAAGGATTGCATACTGCCTCGGCGGTATCTCGGGATGACGGGGGAAAGTCTCCACTTCCAGTTCGGCGCGCAAGGAAACCTCCCCCTCGTCGGTAAACTCGACGCCATTGTGCAGGAGGTTCACGAGAATCTCGCGGAGCAGGGCGGCATCGGTATGCAGCCTCGGGAAATCATCGGGGATTTCAGTCCGAAGGCTGATACCCTTGGCCTCGGCCTTGTCGCGGACGTCTTCGATGCACTTCTCGAAGAGCACCCGCAGATGGAACCTCGACAGAGTCTTCTCGATCGTGCCGGACTCGATGCGTGTCATTTTGAGAATCCGTCCGACGATGTTCAGCAGATCGCCGGCATTCGTTCGAACGCGCTCGAGGAAATGCAATTCCTCGGGCGGAGCGTCGTTTTTGCTCTTGAGCGCCAGATCGGCAAAGCCGATTATCGCGTTCAGCGGTGTACGCAGCTCGTGCGAGATATTCGCCATAAACTCGGATTTGAGCTGATCGACTTCTCTCAGCCGCCGGTTCATCCGTTCGAGCTCGCGCGAGCGGCCGACAATGCGCTCGCGATACCGCTGCAAGTCCTCGGCCATCTTGTTGAAGGCCGTTGTCAAATCGCCCAATTCGTCTTCTCTCTCGATCGGCACCCGGGCGGCGAGTTCACCGCGGCTGATGCCTCCGGCGGCATCGGCAAGTCGTTTGAGCGGGCGCGTTATGTTTTTCGCGAACACCGCGCCGAGGGCCGCCGCCAGCAGTGCGGTGCTCAACGTCATCACGATGAACCAGTTGCGAAGGGATCTCACAGAAGCCACCGCCATATCCAGGGGCTGCTCAACAAGCACCCCCCACGTGGCTCCGCCCGTCTGGACGGGATGATACCCGACCAGGAACTCCACGCCGTCATGCTTGACCTGCCGCAGCCCGCTGTATCCGGCAAGAGCCGCCAGCGCCGCCGGATCGGCTGTCAGATCGCCGCCGCTCGAAAGGTTTCCGCCAAGCGTCACCGACGAGCCGCAACTGTCAATCACTGCCGTGCGAATGCCCTCCGCCTCGTTCTCCGCGTTCAGCCTCGAGACCATCTTGATAATATCATCCAGACGCAATGCCCCGCCGAGCACTCCGGCGATTTCTCCCGAAGGTGAACGCACGGGTGAGACGACGTGGACCGCCTGCCGCTTTGTGGCAGTTGAGACAAATGCGTCACTGACGACAGTCTGGCCCTTTGGCACCTGGCGTGAACCAATATCGTTCACGCCCATCACGGACTGGAAATAGTGACGGTACGCGTAATTGCTCCACGGCAACTTCAACTGATACTCGTATGGCACGGCCATGTACACGTCACCGCGGCTATTGAGCAGGAAGGCGTATTCAAAGAACTTGTTGTTGTTCATGAGCCAAAGCTGGCGGATAAGGTCACGCTTCGCTTCGTCGATACCAAGGGGCAGGCCGCGAAGTTTCGGATCGATCTTCGGCTCGGAATCGAAATCGCGGACGTGCTGAAAACTGGCGACTAGATCGAGTGCGCATCTCGCGCGCAGGAGAAGCTCCTCCACCTTGATCGCGGCGGTGTGTGCCTGCTGGAATATCCTCTGCCGGACGCGCCTCTTTTCGTGTTCCAGCATCTGAACCGCTGAGACTATCCCTATCGTCAGCGCCGGCAGCATGGCCGCCGCGAGAAACAGCATAACAGCGCGGGTCCGCAACGACATCTTCACGGTGAGTTCACCTCCCGCCTCCGGCGGGCAGGCGCCTGGCTGCCTGGGGCCGCGCGTC
>JAUWKK010000092.1 GCA_030614245.1 Planctomycetota bacterium
CAACCGCGTCCCGCTCGGCCGCGTGCCCCTTGCCGTGGAGTGGCATCGAGGACGCGGCCGGTCAGGAACGTTCAATATATTCTGCTCTCCGCAGTAAGTAGACAACCGGCGGCTCGCCTCTTGCAAAGGCCGGGCGTTTCTAATATAAGAGCGCCCGGAGGAAACGAAGTGGCATCTGACGAACGAGCGGATCTGCGGAAGATTCCGGGCGGTGTTCTCGCCTCGAGAGGCTTTCGCGCATCCGGCGTCTCCGCCGGCATAAAGATCGCAGAAGGCCAGCTTGATATCGGTCTGCTCGTCGCCGACGCGCCCTGCGCCGCCGCGGGGATGTTCACTACCAATCTGATTCAGGCGGCGCCCGTGCGGTATTCGCGGCAAGTGGTCGAGCGCGGCTCTGCCAGGGCGGTCGTCGTGAACTCAGGCAACGCCAACGCCTGCACCGGCAGCCGCGGCGACCACGACGCCGCTGTAATGGCTGTCGCCGTCGAGCAGACCGGCCAGGCCCCTGCAACCGAAGTGCTGGTCGCGTCAACCGGCATCATCGGACAGCGGCTTCCGATGGAGAATGTCAAGTCCGGCATCGCCAGGGCCGCCGCGGCATTGGGCAACACTCCCGAACACGATGAGCAATTCGCCCGCGCGATAATGACGACCGACACGAAGTGCAAGCGCGCGGCGTTCACCTTCCAGCTTGCCGGTGCAACCTGCCGACTCGGCGGAGCCTGCAAAGGCTCAGGCATGATCGCCCCGAATATGGCCACTATGCTGGCCTTCATCACCACTGACGCCGCGATCAGGCCGAAGGCGCTCCAGCCGGCCTTGCGCCGCGCCGTTGAACGCAGCTTCAACCGCATCACGGTCGACGGCCACACAAGCACAAACGATACCGTATTCATCCTCGCGAGCGGCGGGGCGGGCAACCGTGAGCTTGCGGCTGATGACGATGAAAAGCTGGTCTTCCAGCAGGCGCTGGATGCGGGCTGCTGCTCGCTGGCCGGGCAGATAGTCGCCGACGGCGAAGGTGCCACGCGCGTGGTCGAGATCGAAGTGAAAGGGGCCGCCAGCAGTATAGATGCGCTGGCGGCGGCACGGGCGATCGCGAATTCGCCCCTGGTGAAGGCCGCCGTCAACGGCGGCGACCCTAACTGGGGCCGCGTCGTCTCGGCCGCCGGATACTCCGGCGCCAGGCTGGACCCGGGCCGTGTCGAACTGCTCATCAACGGCCTGCCAGCCTGCCAGCATGGCCGGCCGGCGAAGCCTCCACAAGCCAAACTGGCCGAGCAGATGGCCAGGGAACACGTCAAGTTCACACTTGACCTGGGAGTGGGAGAGACGAGCGAGACCGTCTGGACGTGCGACCTGTCGCGAGACTACGTCGCTATCAATGCCGACTATCATACCTGACATGCCGGGAGGATTTCATGCCGACACAACTCCTACCCGATCTGCAGTTTTCTGTCTTGTGTGACGACGTGCGCGTCGAGAATACCGGCAAGTTCATACTAATCGGCCTGTTCGAGGCCGTTCGCGCGCGCTCTTTTCCGGTTCAGCATCCATACTTGTATGTCGTCAATAGATGGTGCAACGGCTACGGCCATTTCAAAGAACAGACCCGCCTCGTAGACGCCAAGAACACCAACGTCGTCGTGGGCAATGAGAACAGCTTCGAGCTGAAGTCCAGCACGAGCGTATACACCGTAGTCAATCGCTTTGCCAATATCCGGTTCTCCGAGCCCGGAACCTACTGGATCGAGGTTCTACTTGACAGCAAGCTCTACCGGCGTTATCCGATCACGCTCGTCGAAATATCAAAGGACAAGGAGAGCGCGTCGAGATAGTTGCGATTCACGCCGGCAGGGTCTTCGGTGCGCCGCATCTCCCATCATCGTGGAGCAGCCGTAGGGGCGGTTCGCGAACCGCCCCTGCATTTATTGGCAGGCCTGCCCCACATTTGAATGCACCATGATTTCGGGTGCCACTACCCCACGCAGCTTGTAGAGTTCGCCTGAACCGTGCATTTCCTGCACCTCCCAGTACACATCCTAAGTGCTTACCCGGCCGATAGTTAGTCCCATCCTAATGTCCGCGCTCGCTTACGGCACAGCAGTTGCTGTTCATCACGGCGAATCAATCAGGAACTCGCGCAGGAGATGACGATGGACAGAATGCTGGCCGTTATGATATTCGCCTACATATTCACTTCGGTTGGAACCTTCAGCGTGCTGCTGGCGTGCTTCTGGCGGGAAGAGCGCGAGCAACGGGCTGCCCTTGGAGCCAACCACGGCCCTGAGCCTTTCGTTGAAGCCGACATCGAGAACAGCCAGACCGTTGCCTGCGCAAAGGCAGTGATCTTCAGCGAAGTCGATCTGCTGGAACACGAAGAGAGTATCTAACTCGAAGCGGTCACCGTGTGACGGCCAACAGCCCGACCGGAGCCGGTTGCGTTGTTCGGTCTGCCGGGCTTGATGCGGGGATGGAACCACAGATGAACGCACCCGCCTGCCTATGGCAGGGATAAACACAGATAAGGCGGTCTGGATGCCGGGATGGGCCGTCTTCTCATCATCTGTGTTCATCGGGTGCCTGCCCGCCCCCCCCCATCGGCCGGATTTGTGGGCAAAGATCAGGGCTTTAGCCTCAGTAAAGGAGCGAAGCAAAACGAGCCGCCCTGAAGGGGCGCAGGAGCGTTGGGAACTGTAGAGTTTGCCCGCCGCTCCTTCGGAGCTTCCGGCGCGACCAAACACATACATTGGATCGCGCCGCGTCCCCGGTACACCGCACATCGGGCCTTCCGGGTGGGCCACAGGGACTTTGGAACACTCATGCCTTTTTCTTCTTGTTTCCCGCCAGAAAATCTTCCATAATCGACATAGAAATACTGCACCTGTTCGGTGTTTCTGACGTTTATAAGGTTAAAGGGAGAAATTGCGCCCGGATTTTCGCACCGCATTTTCGCGGGGGCGTGCCCCGAAACGTGCTGCCGGCCCATGATGCAGCACGGGCGATTGTGCGGCAGTTGCTTGCAGGAGACTTATCATGAAGCGTTGCAAGGTCTTGCTGGTGATGGTGTTAGGTGTTGTGCTGGTCGCGTCCGTGCCGGTGGGTGCAATGGAGGTACGCGAGATGGGCGAATGCGGGCCGCCGCCGCCGCCGAAGCCCGCTCAACGTTCGGGTGCAGAGGGCCTCCCGCCGCTGCCGCTGCCGGTCACCCCACAGCGGCGCACCGAGAATAAGAAGCCGCCCACGCCGCCGACTATGGTCATCAAGATCGTCACGGGCGATAAGCGCGACTGGGCCACCGACCAGAACGACATCAACAACCTCCTCGTCTGGATGCAGACGAAACTGAAGATCAACTTCACTTATGAAGAGAAGAAGCTCTCGAAGATCAAGCTCGATTCCACGCGCCATCCGATGCTCTATCGCACCGGCCACAACGCATTTACGTTCACGCAGGCCGAGCGTGAGCGGCTTCGCGAATACGTCCTCAAGGGCGGATTCATCTACTTCGATGCCTGCTGCGGGCGCGACGCCTTCGCCAAATCGGCCCGCAAGGAGCTGGCGCAGATATTCCCCGAGCGGCCGCTGAAGCGGCTGGCATCGGATCATCCCATCTATCGCTGCTACTACAGCGTCCCGCTGGTGCGTTATACGCCCGCTACCGGTATCAGCGGCATGGCACCGCCGCCGCTTGAAGGTATCGATATCGGATGCCGAACGGCCGTCGTCTTCTCGCCGATAGACCTCAGTTGCGGCTGGGATATGCACACGCACAAGCAATGCAAAGGCGTCCAGGCCGAGTATGCCCTCAAACTCGGCGAAAACATGATAGCGTATGCCACGGCAACGTAGTCTATGGGCGTATCTCTCGCCGAATCAAGGGTTTACGTCGATAAGGACAAAGCCACGGCCGACAAGTTCCGCATCGGCCAGGTAATCCACGGCGGCCAGTGGAACCCCGACGTCGCGGGCCTCTCGACCCTGCTCGACACCGTGAACGGCCTCTCGACGCTGAAAGTCAGCTTCGCCACGCAGCCCCTGAAGCTCACCAGCAAGGAACTGACCACCCTGCCGTTCATCTACATAACCGGGCACGGGGACTTCCGGTTCAGTCGGGACGAGAGGCTGGCACTCAGGCAGTACTTGAAGGCGGGCGGATTCCTGATGGGCGATGCCTGTTGCGGGCGTAAGGCCTTCGACGCTGCTTTCCGCCGAGAGATGGGCAAGGTGCTCGGTTCCAGCAGGTTCAGGCCCATCAAGCCGAATCATCCCATTTATTCATCCTACTATAAGATCGGAACGGTCAACCTGACACAGGCCGCACTCGTGGAGAGAGGCCTGAAGAATCCGGCTCGGCCCCAGCTCGAAGGGATGTTCATCGACCGAAACCTGGCGGTCGTCTACAGCAAGTATGATATGGGCTGCGGATGGGAGCTCAAGCCGCATCCGTACGGCATAGGATATGATTCGCGCGACGCCATAAAACTGGGCGTCAATATCGTCATGTATGCCGTAACACATTGACGGCCGGCTGCTTTCTCCTCGCTTTGCTCCTGCACTTGCTCTTGCTCCCGCCATAATTGGGGGCAGGAGCAAGGTCTTGTAATGCGGGGAGGGCTTCCTTGGGGCACCGCAGATTTGCGGCCGACCCGAAAACCTGGCCGGTAATAGAGTTAAGACGCGAGGCAACATGCGACAGATCGCACGTGATGGGTGGATTGCGGCGGCTGTAGTGCTCGCGGCTGCCGTATACGCGGACGCCGCCGATGACCTGACTCCCTTTCTTCATGCCCATCGCCGTGCCGTGAAACTCATAAACGGCAAGAACAACCTCGATGCCGCGAAAGTCTACGGCGCCTTTGCTGCGCAGCAGGTTGACAACCCCTACGCGCCGCTGGCATCCGTGATCCGGGGGATTATCCTGCGCCGCGACCTCAACAAGTCAAAGGAAGCCGCCGCAGCTTTCGCGCTGGCCGCCAAAGCGCCGGAAACCCCCATAGCGAACGAATTCCGCAACGCGGCCAGAATCTGGCTCCTGCGGCTGCAGATGGAAGCAATCGACGCCGCGCTGCGAGCCTATTACATCGATAAAGTCGAGTACCCCAAGAAGTTAGACGAACTGGCCAGGCGCGGGCGGATGAAGCCGGAGCAACTGATCGATCCCTGGGGCGATCCGCTTAAGTACAGCACCGGCCGGCTGCGAATCGCGCCGGCCATCCCGCAGCAGACGTATTCGCTGCGGTCAGGGAATGCCGAGGGCGACAGCCGGCAGTTCAAGCGCATCCTGAAGGAGAGCGCCGCCTTCGAGGGCAGATACAGCATCAAGGCCATCACCACAAAGCCGCCCTTCAAGGTCGTGCTCGCTCGGATCGACCAGCCCAACAAGCCGCTCCCGCCCGCCAGCGAGGGCACCAGGATCGGCTCGGCGAAGGTCGTCAGAGTCACTCATGATGCCGTGATACTGATAGACGGCGAGTTCATCGCTATCTGCCTGCGGCGGCCGGTCTTGTGACGGAGGACTGACGGATGAGAACAGCACAGGCCGATACATCGCGGTTCCTCGATCCCGATACGCTCCGGAACTTGCAGCATCTGTCGCTGACGTCGCGCGCGCTCGTCGAAGGCTCGATGTCCGGCGCGCACCGCAGCCCGTACAAGGGCCTCAGCACCGAGTTCGCCGACCATCGGCAATACGTCAAGGGCGACGACCTCAAGCGGATCGACTGGAAAGTCTACGCGCGCACCGAGCGGTATTACATCAAGCGCTACGAGGAAAGCACCAACCTGAAGACATACATCCTCGTCGACTGCTCGGCGTCGATGGCGTACGCCTCGGAGGACGTGTCCAAGTACGAGTACGCGTGCCACCTGTTCGCGGGGCTGGCCTACGTGACGATCAAAGCCTCCGACAGTGCCGGAATGGTGCTGTTCGGCGAGCGCATCGAGGACTACTTCGCGCCCCGATCATCGCTCTCGCATCTGCGGGCGATGCTCGATTCGCTCGTCAGCGCCACCCCACGGAACGGCACGAACACGGCGACGGCCCTCCACGGCATGGCCGAGCTGATCAAGCGCCGCGGCCTGATAATCGTCATCTCCGACCTCATGGACGACCCCGAGCAGGTGATGAAGGGCCTCGCACACTTCAAGCAGAAGCGACACGACGTGATCGTCCTGCACGTCCTCGACGACCACGAACTCAACTTCCCATTCGAGAAAGTCGCAACTTTCCGCGACATGGAAAGCGGCGAAAAGGTCCGCGTCTCGCCCAAGGACCTCAAGGACGACTACAGCACCGAATTGACCGCCTTTATCGATCAGTATAAGCGCGCCTGCTTCGAGAACAACATCGACTACGTGACGATCAACACGAAGACGCCTCACGCGACGCTGCTGAGCGCGTATCTGCGCAGGCGCGAAAAAGTCAGATGAACCGTGGAGCAACCGAATGTTTCTGGCAGCTCCTTTCTTGTGGGGAATGGCGGCGCTTGGGCTGCCGGTCCTCATCCACATGATGCAGAGCCCGCGCGCGAGGCTCATCAACTTCCCCTCGGTGCGGTTTCTCAAGATATGCCGGAAGAACGCCGTCCGCCGGACGCGGCTCAAGAACCTCATCCTGCTGCTGCTGAGGATGCTGCTGCTGGCGCTGATAGTCTTCGGAATGGCAAAGCCGTTTCAGAAGAACGAGACGACCGAGGCGCTGCCCGAGGCGGCGATCTCGATGGTGATCGTCCTGGACAACTCGTATTCGATGGGGTATGTCGATCGGGGAACGATGCGGTTCGAGCAGGCGAAGCTGGCTGCAATCGGCCTGGTCGACAGCCTCAAGCCCGGCGACGACGTCGCCGTCATCCTGATGAACGAGAAGCCCGTCCCTTATGTCCGGGAGCTGAGCACCGATCTCGAACGGGTCAGGAAAGTCCTCCGCGAGGCCGAGCTTGCGATCGCCGGCACGAAGGTCGAGCCGTCACTGCGCGAGGCGCTCCGGATAGTGCAAAAGCCGCCGGCGGCCACGCCCGAGGTCAAACCAGGCGAAGAGGCGCCCGACCTCCGCAGGCGACGCGAAGTCCACGTCCTCACCGACTTGCAGGCGAGCAGTTGGAGTGACGTTCTCAAGGGCAATTTCCTCAAGACCGTTGATACTACCGCGAAGATATATGTCTCGAGTTTCGGGCGGAAAGGTTCGCCCAACAGCTTCATCGAATCGGCGACCGTCACGGCCAGCGGCACGCACGAGACGACGATCACCGCCAAAGTCCGTGCATCGGGGGCCGGCTCGCCCGGCAATATCATCACGCTGAACGTCAACGACAGGAACGTCACGCAGGAAGCGTTCGCCGTTCGGCCCGGCACGCCCACGCCGGTGCCGCTCGTGACGCAGTTTTCCGATGCCGGCAGCTATCGTTGCGTGCTGAGCCTGCAGGACGACGACCTGAACATCGACGACCGGTATTACTTCACGGTGGAGGTCGGCGAGCGATCAACGGTGCTGGTCGTCGACGGCGAGCCATCGGCGGTCGAGCCGCTGGCGGAGACTTTCTACCTGTGGGCGGCGTTCAATCCGGGGGCGGTCGCAGGCGGGGCTGCGCCCAGCGATGCGCGAAGGATCGGCGTGGCTACGCTGCCCACGACCAGCCTCGAGGGCCTCCGGTGCGTGATCCTGTGCAACGTCGGGCATCTCGATGGCGCCGAGCTGATCAAGATCGAGAACCACCTTCGCGAAGGCGGCAGCGTGATGATCTTCACCGGCCGCAACGTCAACGCCGAGGAATACAACCAGTGGACCTGCCTGCCGATCGCGCTGACGCAGCCGGTCGGCGACGCGGCGAAGCGGCAGTCGTTCGGATTCGGCGAGGTGCGCGGGAATCATCCGCTCTTCGCGCGCAAACTCGACCTGCGCAGCGCCCGGTTCTTCATCTGCTACGGCTCCGACCGCAACCGTGTGAAAGACGGCGGCGCGATCCTGCGGAGCTTCGACAACGGCCAGCCCGCTCTGATCGAATACATCTATGAAGGCAAGGGCAAAGTGCTGCTCTTCACCAGCACGTGCGACCTCGAATGGACGAACTTCCCGCTGCGGCGGGCCTTCCTGCCCTGGCTGTATCAGGCCATGTATTACCTCTCGAACCAGGATACCGAGGGCAAGGCCTACAAGCTCCACGAGAAGGTGAAGTTCCAGGCGCTGGCGGCCGAATACAAGAAGTCGATCAGCGTAACCGACCCGGCCGGCAATCGCACGGTGCTGCGTCCGCAGGTGAAGGGTGGCAGCGCCGAGGTGCTCTTTACCGGCACGAGCTTGCCCGGAATGTACCAGGTCGACGCCGACGAAGCCTTCAGCAACAGTGCGGGCTTCGGCGTCAACCTCGGCGTGAGCGAGTCCATTCTGACTGTGGCAGACCAGGACGGGATAGAGTCTGCCGCCCCGGCGGGGATGATCTCGTTCCTCGATGTGACGGCCCTCGCGAGCGTGCCCCAGGAGATGAAGGACATCCGCGGTGGGAAAGAATACTGGCCGATGCTGTTCAAGCTTGCGCTGCTGCTGTTCATCGTTGAGTCGCTGTTCGGCAATTTCATCAGCCGCACGAAGAAAGCCGGCGGAATGGAGCAGCCGCTGTTCGAAGTGCTCAAGCAGCGCACTCCGGGGATAGAGTAGCATGATGGCCCGCAGGGGGCGTATGTGTTTAGCGTGTTTAGAATACCGGCGGCAGGTCTAAGCCCCAACGGGGCGTAGGGTTGTAGCCGGGGCTGCGGCTTCCGAGCCCCCGGAAATGGTCGGAAAAATCCCAGCCCCGAAGGGGCGCAGGAGCGCTGTGAACTGTAGAATTCGTCCGTCGCCCCTTCGGGGCTATTGCGCTTTTTCGCACGTTTACCGGGGGTTCCGCGTCGCGTCCCCCCCCGCGACCGCCCCTCGCGCCGGCGGGGCTGTCGGCGGGGGGTAATGGGGGCCAGGCCCACGCCCGCCGGGGGGCGGGG
>JAUWKK010000338.1 GCA_030614245.1 Planctomycetota bacterium
ACTTCGCGACCGAGATATAGAACGGCTCGCCCACCGTTTCGAGGTCCTGCAACTCCTTCGCCGATGGATTCGACGTCCGCACCAGGACGAATATCCCCCTGCCGTGCTCTCGGCAGACGTCGAGGAATGGGGCGATGCTGTCGCTGCCGAGATATGGATTGACCGTGACGGCGTCCGCGGCGGAATCCGTTTCGTCGGGGACGAGATGCGCCTTTGCATAGGCCGCGGCAGTCGCCCCGATATCGCCGCGGTTCCCGTCGCTGATGACAATCAGGCCGCGCTCGCGGGCGTAGCGGACGGTCTTGCGGTATGCATCGAAGCCGGGGCCGCCGAATATCTCGTAGAATGCGATCTGAGGCTTGACGACCGGCACGAGCGGGGCGATGACATCGATAAGCTGGCGATTGAACGATAGGATGCATTCTGCCGCCTGCCGGGGTGATGTATCCGCCCCCGGAAAGCCATCGCGAACGGGCGATGGAATGCTCTCGAGCCGAGGATCGAGCCCGACACACGCTGGTGTATCCTTGGCATCAATCGCCGTCAGCAGTCGGTCTGCGAAGCTCTTCATCGTTAGCCTGCGATCCGTCTCTTCGTGGGGCAGGCTTTCCAGCCTGCCTGTTTCGTTATCACTTGCGCGCTGCCCAGCGAATGGCGTTTGCGACGAGTTTGCGGAAGTTGGGATTCTCGTATGCGCGCTTGTCGTGGCCGCCTTGCAGGTAGGCGACTCGCGATTTCCTGTAGGTGTGGCACCAGCCCATGTAGGGCATGCTCTTCGGGTTGGTGGTCTTGAGCCGCTTAGTGGGGCCTTCGGCTATGGGGCAGTGGGTGTATATCTCATCGTGGATCACAAAGGTATCCAGGCCCCTGGTGATGGGATGGTCCTTCTGGAGGATGTTGACGGTCAGGTCCAGGCCGTGCTGATATCCGGACGTGGGCAGTTGTTTGCCGTTGCGGGTCTCGGGTTTCAGGAGGTACTTGCCACCGATTATCTTCTCGAATTCCGGCCACGCCTGATACGATGCCAGGCAGTGATGCAGCGCTACGAGGCCGACGCCCTCGTCGAAAAGCGACAGGAAGTTCTTTTTCTGCTTATCAGTCATGCCCTGCGTCATATCATAGAGGACGATTACGTCGTAGCTCAGCAGGTCCTCACGGTCGTATGCCTCCGACGACTTGCCTTGTGAGGCCTTGGTGAAGCTGATCTCGGGGTTGTCTTCAAAAATCTTGAAAAACGGCTCTTGCTGGAAACCGTGGCCGCCGGTGACGACCAGCACCCTGGTCTTAGCCTCGGCGGCAAAAGCGGCTCCCGCGGCGAGAGTCAACAGGACGAGTATTGCATAGCTTCTCATGGCTGCTCCTTTCAATAGCCTTTGGCAATGTTTGTGGCGCGATATTACATCGAAAGCTGCGCGGCGTCAAGGGTCAACTATAGACTTTTTGGTCCTGGCCTTGCAGCCGGGCAAGTTGGATCAGTGCCCAGTGGCCAGTGTTCTTTACTGCTTACTGGTTACTGATAACTGGTTACTGCTTACTGATAACTGGTTACTTCCTTTAGAACTCCGCAGACTTAGGCGTGCGGGGGAACGGGATCACGTCGCGGATGTTCGCCATTCCGGTAACGAACTGCACGGCGCGTTCGAAGCCGAGGCCGTATCCGGCGTGAGGGACTGTGCCATAGCGGCGGAGATCGAGATACCACCAGTAATCCTCGGGATTGAGGCCGCACTCGGTCATTCGGCGTTCGAGCACGTCCCGCCGCTCCTCGCGCTGGCTGCCGCCGATTATCTCGCCGATCTTCGGGACGAGCACGTCCATCGCCGCGACGGGCTTCTCGTCGTCGTTCAGCCGCATGTAGAAGGCCTTTATGCCTTTGGGATAATCGCGGAGGATAACGGGCCGCTTGACGTGCTTCTCGGTCAGATACCGCTCGTGCTCGCTCTGCAGGTCGTGCCCCCACTCGACGGGATACTCGAAGCTCTCGCCGCTGTCTTTCAGTATCTCGACGGCTTCTGTGTAGGTCATCCGCTCGAAGTCGCTCTCGACGATGTGTTCGAGCGTCTCGATCGCCGTCTTGTCGATCCATTTATTGAAGAAAGCCATGTCCTCGGGGCACTGCTCCAGTGCAGCCCTGAAGATGTGCTTGACATTGGCCTGTGCGAGGTCCATATCGCCTTCGAGATCGCAGAATGCCATTTCCGGCTCGATCATCCAGAATTCCGCCAGATGCCGCGACGTGTTTGAGTTCTCCGCTCGAAACGTCGGGCCGAACGTGTAGACATTCGTCAGCGCGCTCGAGTAGGTCTCGGCCACGAGCTGGCCGCTTACCGTCAGCGATGTGTGCTTGCCGAAGAAGTCCTGCATATAGTCCACCGAGCCGTCCGGCAGCAGTGGCAGGTTCCGGGGATCGAGCGTCGAGACGGTGAACATCTCACCAGCCCCCTCGCAGTCGCTCGACGTGATGATCGGCGAGTGCAGATAGAGAAAGCCGCGTTCCTGGAAAAACTCATGTATAGCAGCGGCGAGGCAGTTCCTCACGCGCGCAACGGCGCCGAAGGTGTTCGACCGCACCCGCAGGTGTGCCACCTCGCGGAGGAACTCCATGCTGTGCCGCTTCTTCTGTAGCGGATACGCATCGGGGTCTTCCACCCAGCCGATGACTTCCACCTGCGCAGCGAGTATCTCGACGGCCTGCCCTTTACCCGGCGACTCGCGCAGCTCGCCCCCGGCACGAATGCAGCAGCCGGTGACCAGGCGCTTCACTTCGCTCTCGTAATTCGGCAGCGACTCGTCGGCGATAACCTGAATGCCGACAAGAGACGAACCGTCGTTCACCTCGATGAAAGAGAAGCCGCCCTTCGAATCGCGGCGAGTGCGCACCCAACCGCTGACGGTGACCGCGGCCCCGAAGTCCCTCCGTGACAGAAGGTGCTTCACACGCTGATCGGTTCCAAGACTCTCCATTCTAACGACTCCATCCGGCGGCGTTTTTCATGCCGGCTCGAGAACTTGCAGCGTGACGCCGAGAGCTATAACGTACTGTGCCGGACGGGGCGCCCGGTTGGGATGATGTTATCGAGTCCGGTGATCAACAGCAAGGGTTTACCGGAGGTGGGGCATCGGTTGCGTAGTTTGGTGGCGCTTGTGAGAAGCGGACCCGCCTGCCTGCGGCATGGCCCGCCTGCCTGCTTGTGAAGGGAGTGGAACCCCGCCATAGGCGGGCAGGCACCCGATGAACGCAGATGAACGCAGATAAGATGGTATGTCTGCCGAGATGGGGAATATATTTGGCGTGTTTAGAATGCAGGCAGGGTAGACACGTGAAGCAGAGCTTGGACGTGGATGAGGCACGCCTGCCCGCC
>JAUWKK010000181.1 GCA_030614245.1 Planctomycetota bacterium
GGCACCCCGCGGTGCTTGCCGCCCCGTACGGGGCTAAGTAGCACCGCCCCCGGCACCGCCGTGGGTACAAAGTAAGAAATTGCACAAGCCCTGAAAAGGCGTAGTAAGACAGCCTACGCCCCTACCTGTCCGGCCCGGCATGGCGTATTTCGCCCGTTCGCACGCTTGCGTTTGTGAGGGGTTCGTGATATTCTGTGCGGCATCATGATCGCACGATTGATCGGACGACTGGCGGAAGTGACCGATGATTCGGCTCTGCTGGATATCCACGGCATAGTGTATGAGGCGCTCGTCCCCGCGTACATGGTATCGCGGCTGCGCGAGCGAATCGATGGCGGTTTACGCGATCTCACGCTCCACACGCTGCACTTCATCGATGGCGGCGTGGGCGGCAGCGTAATGCGTCCGAGGCTGATCGGCTTCCTCGAGGAGAGCGAACGCGAATTCTTCGAGATATTCACCACGGTGAAGGGCGTGGGCTCGCGCAGGGCACTGCGGGCGATGTCCGAGGAACCCGCCGCCATCGCCGGTTATGTCGAAGCCGGCGACCGCGCTGCATTGGCCAGGCTGCCGGAGATCGGCAAGCGCACCGCCGAGAGGATCATAGCAGAGCTGCGCGGCAAGCTCGAACGCTTCGCCGTTGTGGGCCGGCTTGCCGCCGCCGAGCATAGCTTCAAGGCGGAAGCGGTCGACGTGCTCGTCAATGCGATTCAGTATACGCGTGCGGAGGCCGAGGAGCTCATCGGCCGCGCCCTCGAACGCAACGGGGCCATCGATTCGGCCGAGGAGCTCATCCAGGAAGTGTTCCGGCAGCAGGGGAGATAATTCAGCCGAATGTCGCGCGAACGGATAGTCTCGGGCGAATCGCTCTCGCCGGAGGAGGACCAGTTCAACTGGAGCCTGCGCCCGCAGACTCTCGACGGCCTGATCGGCCAGAGGGAGCTGGTGGACAGGCTGCGCATCAGCCTGGATGCGGCGAGGATGCGCGACGAGCCGCTCGAGCACGTTATGCTGCACGGGCCGCCCGGCCTGGGCAAGACGACCCTCGCGCACATCATCGCCAACGAGATGGGTTCCAGGCTGGTCCAGGCGTCAGGCCCGACGCTCGTGAGGGCCGCCGATCTCGTCGGCATACTCACGAATCTCAAGCCCAAGGACGTGCTCTTCATCGACGAAGTCCACCGCCTGCCCATTGTAGTCGAGGAGTTCCTATATCCCGCGATGGAGGATTTCAAGATCGACATTCCGGTGGACAAGGGCCCGTACGCGCGGATGGTGAATGTGCCCTTGAAGCAATTCACGCTCGTCTCGGCCACAACGCGGCCAGGTCTGCTGTCCGGCCCGCTGCGCGAGCGGTTCGGCATATTCCATCACGTCGATTTCTATCCGGTCGATGAGCTATCGAGGATAGTCGAGCGTTCGGCGCACGTGCTGAGGCTGGACATCGACGAGGAAGCTCTCGTCGAGATAGCGCGCAGGTCGCGCGGCACGCCGCGCATCGCCAATCGATTGCTGCGCCGCGTGCGCGACTACGCGCAGGCCCGCGCAAAGGGCTACGCATCCAGGGACATCACCGACGCCGCGCTCAACATCGAGGGCGTCGACAGCGAAGGGCTGACGCCGCTCGACCGCAAGTACATCGAGCCCATCGTCAACTTCTACGACGGCGGCCCCGTCGGCATCGAGGCCATAGCCGCTACGCTCAACGAGGAAACCGATACTCTCGCCGATGTCATCGAGCCATACCTGCTCAAGGTCGGGTTCGTCATCAGGACGCCCAAGGGCCGAAAGGCCACTCCGCGCGCCTGCGAGCACCTGGGCATCGAGCCGGCAGCAGCGCCCCGAAAGGAGCCTCGGGACGCCAACCAGAAGGGACTTTTCGACACAACCTGACAAGGGCGGGGAGCCTGGTCTTCCCACCGCGCATCTCAAGAACGAAGGAAACATACGGTGACTACCGCATTTCTGTCATTGGGTTCGAATATCGGCAATCGTGAGCGCCATATCGATGAGGCGCTGCTCGCACTCAACCGCCACGAGCAGATCGCCGTCATCAGGGTGGCAAGCTACGTCGAGAGCAGGGCGGTCGGCGGCCCCGAGCAGGGCGACTTTCTCAACACCGTGTCACAAATCCAGACCGATCTCTTGCCGATGGAGCTGCTCACCGTTTGCCAGGAAATCGAAGAGCAGATGGGCCGGAAGCGCATCGAGCAATGGGGCCCGCGAATCATCGACATCGACATCATACTATACGGCGAGAAGACCATCAGGCGGGCGCATCTCAAAATCCCCCATCCGAGAATGCACGAGCGCTGGTTTGTGCTCTTTCCACTGTGCCAGATCGCATCGGACGCGAGACACCCAAGGCTGAGAAAAACCGCCCAGCAACTCCTCGACAAGCTCGAAAAAAAGAGCAAGAAAACCTGAGCGGCCCGATAATGGAAACCGACTACTGAGAACTGCCAAACAAGGAGTTGCTATGCCTGAACTGCTGATGGAACACCAGCCGGGCGACAAGATCGAGAAGGTGCTGCTAGTCCGGCAGTCGCAGCTCAAGACGTCCCGCAACGGCAGCCTGTATATCGACATGGAACTCGCCGACAAGTCCGGCACGCTCTCGGCCAAGATGTGGAACACCACGCGCGAGATGTTCGACGTCTTCGTCGTCGACGACTTCATCGCCGTGCGCGGCTACGTCCAGGACTTCAAGGGCCAGAAGCAGCTAATCATCGACTCCGTCGTCTGGCAGGACCCGGCCGAGATCGACGTCGCAGAGTTCCTCCCGCAGACGGCACGCGACATCGACATGATGCTGGCCGAGACGGAGCAGTTCGCGGACGGCATCGGCCATCCGAAGCTGCACGAACTGGTCCGGGCGATGCTCTCGGACGAGCGCATCCGGGAGGGCTTCCGCACCGCCCCGGCCGCCGTGCTATACCATCATGCCTGGATCGGCGGGCTGCTCGAACACACCCTCGGCGTCTGCCAGCTCGCAGCCTTCATCATCGAGCAGCATCCGGAGCTCGATGCCGACCTGCTGCTCGCCGGGGCGATACTGCACGATATCGGCAAGATCGACGAGTTCACCTACGATCGCTCCTTCCGATACAGCGACCAGGGCGGCCTCGTCGGCCACACGGCCATTGCCGTCTCGATGATCGAGAAGCAAGCCGGCGAGATCGACGGCTTCCCCGGCAAACTCCTCGACGTGCTCCTGCACCTCGTGCTGAGCCATCACGGCGCCCACGAGTTCGGCGCGCCGATACTCCCCGTGACCGCCGAGGCCGTAGCATTGCACCACATCGACAACCTCGACGCCAAGCTCAACGCCTTCGCCCGCATAGTCCGCGAAGACACCGATCCCAACAGCAACTGGACCGAATGGAACCGAATGTTCGAGCGGCGGCTCTTCAAGTGGCAGAAGCAGACCGGTGAGGAGTGAGCGACGGGCGGCAATCAGTGGCCGGTGACTGGTGGTGATGACATGGAACCCAAAAGCACAGAATCCGTCCGCTCCAGATGGATAACCCGCATCAGCATTGCGCTGGCCGCTGTCGCCGTGATCATGGTCCTGGTTTTCATCGGATTCGTCATCACCGTCTACGTCGTTACCGAGAGATACGAGAGCCTCAACGAGGCTGTGATGAATGGCGACACATTCGCCGTGCGGTGTTTTCTGCTGCGGGGCTCGGATGTGAATGCGAAGAACAAATGGGGCTGGACGCCGCTGCACTCTGCGGCCTGGGTGGGCCACATTGAACTCGCCGAACTGGTGATCGCGAGGGGTGCGGATGTGAATGCGAAGGATGATGCGGGCCAGACGCCGCTGCACTTGGCGGCTGCCGGGGCCGACGTGGCAGGCGCGAAACTGCTCATCGAGAAGGGCGCGGGTGTGAACGCGAAGGACAAAGATGGCTCGACGCCGCTGCACTTGGCGGCTATTGTGGGCAAAGTGGCAGGCGCGGAACTGCTCATCGAGAAGGGCGCCGATGTGAACGCGGAGCACGAGTGGGAGGGTTATACGCCACTGCACTGGGCGGCTTCTTGGGGGCGCACAGAAGTGGTCAAACTGCTGATCGAGAAGGGTGGCCACATAAGCGCCAAGGACAAGGAAGGAAAAACACCGCTGGCCCTTGCCTTACAGGAAGGCCACAAAGACATAGCCGCCCTCCTCCGCAAGCACGGGGGGAAGAGATGAACGAACACGACAGCACAGAACCCGCCCGCTCCCGATGGATCACCCGCATCAGCATTGCGCTTGCCGCTATCGCTGCGCTCGTGGTGCTTTTCTTCATCGGATTCGTCGTCACCGTCTATGTCGTTAGCGAGAAGTACGAGAGCCTGCACGTCGCTGTGTGGAAGGGCGACGCATTCGCAGTGCGGTGCTTGGTTTTGCGGGGCGCGGATGTGAATGCGAAGGGTGAGAACGGCCTGACGCCGCTGCACTGGGCGGCCCACGATGGCCGCACAGAAATCGCCGAACTGCTGATCGCGAGGGGTGCGGATGTGAATGCGAAGAACGAGTGGGGCAGTACGCCGCTGCACTGGGCGGCTGATGGTGGCCCGTCCGTTAGTGATATCACCCTGAATGTTGCCGAACTGCTGATCGCGAAGGGCGCCGATATCAACGCAAGGGACAACAAGGGCAAGACGCCGCTGGCCATTGCCACTGAGAGGAAATACAGATTCTTCACCGCCCTCCTCCGCAAGCACGGAGCGAAGGAGGAGTAGCGCTCGGCGAGCGGCCGCTTCTCACGCGGGCGTCGTGCAGGGCTCCGATGCTGCGAACGCCGGAAATTCATTGACATCGCACCGCCGAACCGGATAATTCCCGCGTCGTGTCCCGCTGTACTGACGGGACCCGTAGAAACATGACGCGGCCACACCGGCCCCTGATTACTTCTTACTGATCACTGGTTACTTCTCCCACGGCGTTGCCGTGGGCTATCTTAATTCGCCCCTTCGGGGCTGAATACCAGCTTCTGGTTACTGATCACTGGTTACTGAACACGGGCTTCGGGCCTATCGCATTTTGGGCTTGTGCTTGTCCTTGATGATAATGTCGATCTTCTCGATCAGGTAATCGCCGTCGCCTTTCGTCCAAATCTCGAACTTGCCCCGGCCCCTCGCGAGGAATGTGCCCTGGTATCCGTGGCTGCCGCTGCCGTGGACGTCGCTGCCCCTCTGCATGAAGCTGCCGCTCGGGTGCAGACACAACGCCGACCTGCTCAACGAGCGGTCTTTCGCGTAGACTACGATGACGCTGTCGATGTTCCTCGGCCTGGGGCTGCTGAACTCCAGCCGCACGCCGCCGACCTTGCCGTGCTTGTTCGCGTCCTTTATCTTGTCGTCCGGCCCGGCATGGTAGCTCAGCGCGAGCCCCCTGTCGGTATACTTCGTTGCGCCGTAGGGATGAACGCCGCTCAGACAGTCGCAGTCATCGGGCACTTCCTTGCCGAACTTGCCGAACTTGATCGTGTGCACGGACACATCCGCAGTCGCGGTCAGCAGGGGCAGGGTAGTCAGTAAGACAGCTAGTCGGGGTATCATCGGTCGTGTCTCCTGTGACGGGCGGATCGAGGGCCTTTCATAACTCTATTATACATAACGGAACGCTGAAGAGCAAGTTCGAGAGTTGTCTGGAGTCTGACTCCCTATCGTGGGGTATCTTATGCGCCGCGAGTGTGAGGATGTGTATAATGCTGGGGCTGGCGAAGAATTGCTGGCGGTCAGGCGCGAATGTGCGCCTGCGAGCGCACACAGTCAGAGAGGTGAAAGTCCTCTTCGGGCAAAACGCTTTCCAGCCCGTAACCGACTGCAACTGCGTCGCCGCGAGGCGTGCGTGGGAAGCAGCAGGAGGTGAACGACCAGTCCGCAGGCTGACGAACTCGATTCGGCCTGACGTATCCGGCGAGCCTGCTAGCCAGTGGCGAAGCCTTGACCTGTGAAAGCGGGGGAGCTGTCGAGCTGAGGGGTGGCGTGCAAAAGCTGCGACGAAGGTGGAGGCGTGAAGATCCGCGCGACGGAAATCAAACCGGCGACAGTGTCCGACGGGACTCAAGAAGCCGGAGACGTGCGCGGCCGATGGTCGTGGGCGGAACCGATGGTCTGGACAGAGCGCATGTTGACGGCCCTGGAACAGGGGGTGAAAGGAGGCAGATGGTTCAGGTTGATTGACAAGTCTGTTTCCGAGCGCACCCTGCGTGTGGCCTTTGGACGA
>JAUWKK010000398.1 GCA_030614245.1 Planctomycetota bacterium
ACGTCCTCGGCGAGATGGGCCAGGAGTGCGGCTTCGTCTGCGGCGAGACACCGTCGTTCGAGCGGGCACAGACGCTGCGCATCTTTCGCGATGGCGATCTGAAATACCTGGTAAACGTGAACGTGCTGACGACCGGCTTCGATGCACCCAACATTGACTGCGTCGCGCTGCTGAGGCCGACCAACTCGCCGGGACTCTACTACCAGTGCTGTGGTCGCGGCTTCCGGCTGCACCCGTCCAAGAGGGACTGCCTCGTACTGGACTTCAGCGGCAACATCCTGCGGCACGGCCCGGTTGACGCGCTCGAGATCGATACCCCCGAACGCGGCAACGGTGAAGCCCCCGCCAAGGAATGCCCCGAGTGCCAGGCGGTGATACACGCCGCCTATGCCGTCTGTCCCGAATGCGGCTACGAGTTTCCGCCGCGCGAGCGCGAGCGGCACGATCGGCAGGCGGCGACGGCCGGTATCCTCACGGGCGAGGTCACGGAGATCGAATATGTCGTGCAGCATATCCGCTTCGCCGTCCACGTGAAGCGAGGTGCGCCGGACGACCATCCACGCTCGCTGCGCGTGGACTACGACGTGGGCTTCTACGACTACCGCAGCGAGTGGATATGCTTCGAGCACACGGGCTACGCACGATCAAAGGCCGAGGCCTGGTGGCGAGCTCGGTCCAGGGAACCGGTGCCGGATACGGCCAGCCAGGCGGTTGCGATCTGCGACGCCGGCGGCATTGCTCACGCTCAGGTTATCACCATTCGATCTGTGGCCGGCGAGAAGTACGACCGCATAGTAACCCACGCACTCGGCCCGATCCCGCCGCTGCTGCGTGCTGGCGAAGCGCGTGACGACGACATCGAGATGCCTGATTTGCCGGACGACGAAATACCGTTCTGAGGAGAGAAGATGAACCTGAGCGACTTCTACGATCAAGTTGAAAGCGACGAGGCCATCAAGGGTGTCGGCGTCATTCTCGGCGACCGTCCCGATCTGGATGTAGTCGTCGTGCAAGACGTGGCGACAGGGCAGTTAACGCGACTGCTCGCGGACACGATCCGCAGCCATCCCTGGGAGGTGCTCCGCGACGTGATCATGGGGCTCGATCCGGCTCCTCTCTATCACACCACACGAATCGTCGGTTATCAGCCTGCCTGCTGTCGAGTGGGCTACGGCGTTCTCCATGCACCAGACGCGACGCCAGCTCAACCTGGCAGCCAGCTATGTCGCCGAGAACCCGTTCCACGCCGAATGTCTCAAGCTGCTGCGCGAGTTGAAGGAGTCCGGTGGCCAGATGGCCCGCCGCAAGCTGATGCGGGCCATGCGATGCAAGGCGGCCGACTTCGACCAGATCGTTGGCACGCTCATGCAGCAAGGCGATATCGTGCCGGTGGAGATCCCCACGAAGACCAAGCCCGCACAGGGGTACCGAATCGCTTGATGTGCCATCAATCCAATCCGTCGTCCATCCGTCACAATCCGTCACATGTGCGTGACGGTTCTGGGCGTGATTCGGGGCGTGTCGGGCACGGAAATGGTGAATCCGTCTGGAATCCGTCACGGAGTAACGTGACGGATTTGGGGGGCTGTAAAGCTAGTAATATTAATAATATATATTATCTCTCTCTTAATCTGTCACGCAGTCACGCGTATGCTCGCGCGAAGCGTGTGCGTGCGCGCGTAAGGGGGTGTGTGACGGATTCAATGGTTCCCCCCTGCCAAAATGACAGGTCGATGTCGGCGGGAACAGGCGTGTCCATAGGCACAGTTTGTATGGCGAGTCCGGATTTTCTGAAGTGACCACAACGCATAGGAGTTGCAGCAATGACGAACACGACATTCGACGTGGAGCTTCGCTCCATCGACGCCATCAAGCCCTACGAGGGCAATCCTCGCATCAACGACGACGCAGTCGACGCCGTGGCGGCCAGCCTGAAGGAGTTCGGCTTCCGCCAGCCGGTCGTGGTGGACACCGATGGCGTGATCATCGTCGGCCACACGCGCTGGAAGGCCGCCCGGAAGCTTGGCCTCGCCAAGATGCCGGTTCACGTCGCGACCGATCTGACGCCCGAGCAGATCAAGGCATACCGCATCGCCGACAACCAGACAGCGTCGCTGGCCGAGTGGGACTTCGACCTGCTGCCCATCGAGCTCAAGGACTTGCAGGCCGCGGACTACGACCTGGGCCTGCTCGGCTTCGACGATAAGGAACTCGCGCAACTGCTCGCTGGCGAGGCGACCGACGGGCTGACCGACCCGAACGAAGTGCCCGAGCCGCCCGACGAGGCGACGACACGCACCGGCGATCTGTGGATACTCGGCGACCATCGACTCCTGTGCGGCGACAGCGGCTCCACGGCCGACGTGGATCGCCTGCTCGACGGCGCGCCGATCCACTTAGCGAACACCGACCCGCCGTATAACGTCAAAGTCGAGCCGCGCTCGAACAACGCCGTCGCTGTTGCGGTGGCGCAAGGCGGAGTGCTTCATCACCAGAAGATGGATATCGAGAACTTCGGCGGGCCTGACGTGAGGCGCCCGACGGACAAGAAGCTGAGGCCGAAGGACCGCCCCCTCGAGAACGACTTCGTCTCGGACGAGGACTTCGCGGCGCTGCTGCGGGCGTGGTTCGGCAACATCGCCAGGGTGCTGCTGCCTGGCCGCTGCTTCTACATCTGGGGCGGCTACGCGAACCTCGG
>JAUWKK010000149.1 GCA_030614245.1 Planctomycetota bacterium
CAGACGTGTGGTCGTCCTATCGGCGCGGGCCGACGGACTGGGTCAGGCGGAACCTCGGCACGGTCCCGGGCGAGGCCGCCGGTTCGGTGAACTTCGTGGTGCCGCCGGGCAGGACGCTGCACTTCCAGGTGCTCGACGAGCATTATCGCTCGCTGCAGACGATGCGTTCATTCACCGGCGTAATGCCCGGCGAACGCCGGGGCTGCGTCGGCTGCCACGAGCTGCACAGCACGACACCGCCGCGCAGGCCCGGCATCGCACTCAGGCGGACCCCGTCTAAGCTCGAACCGCCCCCGTGGGGCACGCGGAGCATCAGCTACGTCAAGATGGTACAGCCCGTGCTCGACAAGTACTGCGGCAAGTGCCACCAGGGCGAGGGCAAGGCCAGGGCGAAACTCGACATGACGCTCCGCCCGGGTTACGGGCTGTTCAAGGAGCCTTACGTTACGTTTGTGGGCATCGACGGCCAAAGACACAGATACATCCACGGCAAGCCCGGCCCCGCCGGAGCACTCCCAGCCGAGCAGTTTGCGCTCAGCGACCCTAAAAGCTACGTCACGTTCCGCCCGATGCGGTACCTGTCTTATCGCAGCAAACTCATCGAAAACGCAATGAACTCCAAGCATCACGGTGGGAAGCTCGACCCCGACAGCCTGCGGATGCTCATCGGGTGGGTCGATGCAAATTGCCCGTATCGCAGCGATGAAGACGTCCGCGAGATTGCCGATCCGAACTTCGCCGGCATCGAGCAGCTTCCGATCCGGCCCCTGTGCAAGAATGCGCCGATAATCGAGCGGCCATAACGTGAGAGGAACAACATGAAGCTCGTACGTTTCCAGGATGATTCGCAGGCGTATTACGGCGTCTTGACGGATGACACGATAGAGATTCTCGCCGGCCCGCCTTTCGACGGCATCGAACGGAGCGCCCGCACGGCCGGGCTCGCCGGCGTGAAGCTGCTCGCACCCGTTGTGCCGCCGAATATCATCGCTATCGGGCTGAACTACCGCAAGCACGCCGAAGAATCAGGGCAAGCGCTGCCGGAAATCCCGCTGCTCTTCCTCAAGGCTCCCACCGCCGCAATCGGGCCCGAAGAGCCGATAGTCCTGCCCGCAATGGCACCGGGCAAGGTTGACCTCGAGGGCGAGATCGCGATAGTCATCGGCAAGAAGGCAAAGAACGTCAGCGTCGATGAAGCTCCCGGTTACATCATCGGCTGCACCTGCGGCAACGACGTCAGCGCGCGCGACTGCCAGCTCGAGATCGACGGCCAGTGGGCGCGCGGAAAATCGTTCGATACCTTCGCACCCATCGGCCCGTGGATCGAAACTGAAATCAACGGCGACGACTGCCCCCTCCGCTCGAGCATCAACCACGGCCAACCTAAGACGGTTGACCGTGCCACCCGTAGCAGAGAAGGGTGGCACGTTCAAGCAGAGCTTGGACGTGGAGCACGCACGGTAATGCAGGAGTCGAATACATCCGACCGCATATTCAACAACGCGGAGCTCGTCAGCTTCCTGTCGAAGTGCATGACGCTGCTGCCGGGCACGGTGATAATGACCGGCACGCCGTCGGGCATCGGCTACGCGCGCGATCCGCAGGTGGTCCTCCGCCCGGGCGACATCGCCGAGAGCGAGATCGGCGGCATCGGCACGCTGCGCAATCCCGTCGTTGCGGAGACGGCATAGAAATGTAGGGGCGGGACAACAGATGCTGAATGTTTTTCTGACGATTGACGAGACAACTTTTCCTTTTTCAACGCAAAGGTCAATAGAGGAAGGGGCAGGCAATGTCACTTATCTCGGTCGTGGTTCCCGTCTACAATGAGCAAGACTGCCTGAAAGGACTCTTCGACCAGCGACCGCACGGACTGGGCAGGGCCAGCAAATGACCGACGAGCGAGCATCAGAGGCACAAGACCAAGGGCCTCGTTCCGGTGGGCGAGCGGCATGGCGCAAAGGTGACGCCGTCTCGATCTCGGGCAACTACCACTATCGGGCGTTCACCGAAGGGTTCGTCGTTCAGCGGTTCTGGCACCGCCAGAAGTTCACCCTCATCAAGAAGACTGCGCCCCCACAACCCGGCGCAAGAGCGCTGGACGTTGGCTGTGGCTCGGGCGTCGTCGCCGATTTCCTCGCCCAGCAGGGAGCAATCGTGGACGCAGTGGACTGCAACGAGGAAGCAATACAGTTCGCACGAAGGCAATTCCCCAGGGAGAATCTGGATTTCCACCTGGGGTTCGCCAACGAAATGACCTTTCCCGATGGCACCTTCCACCACGTTTACTGCATGGAGGTCATCGAGCACATGGCCGCGCAACAGGCCGCAGATCTGCTCAACCACCTGCGCCGGCTGATGACCCCGGATGGCCGACTCCTCGTCACTACGCCGAACTACCTGAGCCTGTGGCCGGTCATCGAGTTCGCAATGGACGTGTTCCATCTCTCGCCGAGAATGCGCGGCAAGCAACACGTCTGCAAGTTCCACATGGGAGGGCTCAGGAGAATGCTGTCCGACGCGGGCTTTGAGGTCCAGCGCTGCGGGCGAATGTCTGGCGTGGCTCCGTTCACAAGCGTCGTGTCCTGGGCGCTCGCCGAGTGGTTGGATAGCATCGAGTGGCGAATAGGCAACCCGTTGGGAAACATCCTTTACGCCGTCGCAGGCAAGGCGCCGCAGCGAGTACAAACGACCAGCCGTGGGATGGCACCCTAGTGAGCAATCTCGAATCCAATCAACCGCTCATTTCCGTCGTAGTGCCGGTGTATTGCGAAGGCCGCCATCTGTCCGACGTCATCACCGCTATTTGCGAGGCGCTGGGCACGTTGAATGCCCCGTGTGAGCTCATTCTTGTGGACGATGGGTCGCCGGATGACAGTTGGGAGGTCATCACCGAGGAATCAAGAACGCGCCCTGCGCTCAGGGCCCTGCGCTTGAGTCGGAACTTCGGCAAGGAAGCTGCCCTGTGCGCTGGGCTCGACATGGCCAGAGGAAAGGCCGTCATCGTGATGGACGGTGACCTGCAGCACCCGCCGGCGCTCATTCCGGAAATGGTACGCACGTGGCGGGAATCCGGCGCGGATGTCGTGGAGGCTGTGAAGACCCACCCCGGCAAGCAGTCCATTCTCGTGAAATGCGGAAGCAGGCTTTTCTACAGCCTGTTGAAGAAGCTTTCCGGCTTTGACCTCGAAGGCGCCTCCGACTTCAAGCTAATGGACCGCAGGGCGGTGGATGCCTGGCGCAGGATGAAAGAGCGCAACGTGTTTTTCCGCGGGATGAGCGCATGGCTGGGTTATCAGCGTGTGCAACTGCCTTTTGTCGTCCCCGAGCGTGTCGGCGGCCAATCGAGGTGGTCCACCCTGCGCCTCGTAAGACTGGCCGTTACCGGACTGACGTCGTTCTCATCACTGCCGCTGCTTCTGGTGAACTTCCTGGGCGGAATCTGTCTGCTGGTGGCTGTCGTTCTCGGCAGCCAGGCCCTTTTCCTCAAGGCCACCGGTAGAGCTGTAACCGGCTTCACCACGGTGATTACTCTCCAGTTGTTGATCGCAAGCTTCCTCATGATATCCCTCGGCATCATCGGGGAGTACATTGCCAGGATATACGATGAAGTCAAGGGGCGCCCTCGATACGTAGTGAGAGATGCCGTGCATAAAGCCACAGGTCAGGACGGTCAAGCGCCCACAGCGAAACGCGAGCAGCCAACGGATGAGCATGACAATGTCGAGTAACTCGATTAACCCCCAGCCAGCCGATGGCACGACTTTGCGCCTGGGCCTCATCCTGCTGCTGGGCCTGATTGTGCGGCGGGTGTTTTTCACCGGAACGGCAGGGGGTGATGACCAGATATACTCGGCGATCATCGGCGATATGCTCAAGGGCACGTCGGACTTCAACGCCCGGGGGATTTTTCTGGCACGTGTTGGGTTAATCTACCCGGCGGCGCTTTTCGCGTGGCTGACGGGGTGCCTTGAGATCGGCTTTGTGCTGTATCCGCTGTTGTGCTCGATGGGCTGTATCGTCGTGGCTTTCCTGCTAGGGCGGCTCCTGTTCAGCCCCTCAGCAGGGTTGACAGCGGCGCTGCTGCTGGCCGTTTACCCGTTCGACGTGCGCTTCTCGACGGGGCTTTTCTGCACCACCCCACTTATGTTCTTCATGGCCCTCTCGGTCTACCTGTTCCTGCTTGCAGATCGGACGGAGCCGGGCCGGCGACGGGCGCTGCTGTATCTGTGCAGCGGCCTTTCTGCAGGGGCGGGCTACCTCGTAAAGGTACCTTCACTGTTGCTGGCACTGGTTTTCGCCGCGTACCTGCTGTACAACCGGCGGATCAGAGGTGGGCATTTCCTGGTCGTGATGGGCGTGCTGCTGGTGGTAGCCGCCGAATCGGCTGCGCTATACCCGAAGACGCACCAACTGCTGGGGAGGTTGGCTGTAGCCTCGGGATCCGTGTCGCCGAACCAGCGCGCATACTTCCAGGCGGCGGGCCATTACTCGCTCGCAACCTATCCAAGAATCGCGTTTGTCTCCTGTTACATGTTCGGGCTGATGTTCCACGCAGCGGTGGCGGCGGCGGCGTATTTCATCGTGAAGCGTTCACGGCCAGCAGGCTACGTGTTGCTGTGGTTGATACTGCTGTCTCTGTATCTGCAGTTCGGCTCGATCAATCTCACGCGCTACGAGGCAATAGGCAAGAGCCTTCGCTACCTGGGCATCCTCACAGTCCCTTTGGCAGTGTTGGTTGGAGCGGCAGTCGATGCTTGGCGAGGCTTGTGGAGCGGATGGTTTGCGCGCTTGGCTGTCGGGCTGCTGGTCCTTACCTCCCTGGCAGGCACCGACATAGCCGTCGGCTTTCAGCAGTCATACTCCCGCAACGCCCGCCTCATCGCTCGCCAGATGAGGAACCTCCCCCGCCGACCCATCTACACCAATTGGGAGAACAACTGCACGCTCAACTACTTCTTCCGATACCAAAGAACAGGAACGATAAAGCTGTACGCCGGTTACGACTTCGTCACCCGGCAGACGACCAACCCCGTTGACCTGGCACAAGTGGAAGACTGCTACGTCATCGACGACGAAGCGTCGTGGAGTTACTACTCGCGCGTCTACAAAATGAAACGCCCCGCGCTCTTGGACGAGCCTCCGAGCCACTGGCAGCCCGTCGTGAAGGTGCGCGACGAGCACACACGGGTGGGATACCTCTCCATCCGCTTCGCCGGAGCCGTCCTCAGGTCGGGCCTCGTGCCTTCAGCACTCGCGAAGCGGTTCCTGGACACGATAGCCTTCCATACCCAGCCGCACAAGGCGGTCGTCTATTACGTGCCAGAATCGCGCACCCCTCGAATACAGCTATAGAGAATTCGAAGGAGAAGAAGCGAAGTTGTTTGAAGATCTGACCTCGGCCGAAAGACAGAAGAAGGTATATCGCCTGGCTTTTCAGCACATCAAGTCCCATCCCCAATCACTGCTTCGAACAACGTTCTGGGGAACATACTATCTTTACAGGCCATCGACCTACGGCTTGTATTGGAGCACAGGGATTGGTCTGCAGCCCGGGATATGGCTGCCGGGCACGGTGATCATGACCGGCACGCCGTCGGGCATCGGCTACGCGCGCGATCCGCAGGTGTTCCTCCGCCCGGGCGACATCGCCGAGATCGAGATCGGCGGCATCGGCACGCTGCGCAATCCCGTCGTGGCCCAGACGGCATAGAAATGTAGGGGCGGGACAACAAATGCTGAACGTTTTTCTGACGATTGACACGGAGGTCTGGCCATCGGAGCCCGGCTCACATGAATGTGGGGCAGGTTTTCCGCCTGCCAATGAATCAGCAGCCTGGAAAGGCTGCTCCACGCTGCATCAGGATATCGAACGCGACATCTATGGTGTGACGCCCGACGGCGAGTTCGGCCTGCGCTTCCAGCTTGAGCGGTTCAAGGAATACGGCCTGAAGGCGACTTTTTTCGTCGAGTCGCTGTTCTCTCACGTTGTCGGAACGGGGCCGCTGCGCGAGATAGTCGCGACGATCCAGGACGCCGGGCACGATGTTCAGCTCCACATCCACACCGACTGGCTGGCACGGATGAATGTGGGGCAGGCTTTCAGCCTGCCAACAAATCAGCAGCCTGGAAGGCTGCCCCACAGTTGCATGAAGGACTTCTCCGAGGATCAGCAGGCGGAGCTGATCGAGCGTGCTCTTGAGCGGCTGCGCGAATGCGGGGCCGAGCATGTGTGCGCGGTCCGAGCGGGACACTACGGGGCGAACTTCGATACTCTCCGTGCTCTGGCACGAAACGGCATCCAGTTTGATACCAGCCATAACACGTGCTATCTCAAGTCCGATTGCGCCATGCGCACGGCGGAACCGCTCTTGCAGCCGAAGATGATCGACGGCGTCTACGAGTTCCCGGTGAATTTCTTCCGCGACTGGCCCGGACATTATCGTCACACGCAACTGACAGCCTGCTCGATAGGCGAGTTGAAGAACGCCCTGTGGCAGGCCCACGGGCGCGGCTGGTACTCGCTCGTCATAGTGTCGCACAGTTTCGAGCTTTTCAAGCGGCGAATGCACACAGGCAGGCCTCCAGGCGCGGACCGGATCATCTTGAAACGCTTCGAGCAGTTCTGCCGGTTTCTCGCCGACAACAGCGACAAGTTTCGTGTGATGACGTTTTCGGAAGTGGCCCCGGCGTCGATCCCGGAAGCGACCATATGCGAGCCGCTTGGTTCGAACGTATTCCGCACCGCGCGGCGATACACCCAGCAACTGGCCAGGAGGATGTCGTAAGATTCACGCTGCGAGTGCAAACCGCACGATCCGCCGGCTTGTTCTGCTGGGCGAGTTCGGCCCGCCTTTTCTGACCTTTGCCAGAAGCTGCAAAGCCATAGGCATTGCGCCGTATCTGCTGGAGACGACACGCCGCGAGCCGCGATGGCGACGCTATTCGTCTTCTCTCGCGGGAGGCGGCGCGATAGTTCCGGACACCATCGACACTCCGGACGGCATCAGAGAGCTTCATGACTATG
>JAUWKK010000027.1 GCA_030614245.1 Planctomycetota bacterium
GCAGAATTACGAAGCGATCAACCAGGCATACGATAGGGTCAAGGTGAACCCGAGATGCACCTATGCCGCCGAGCTCCTGCTATTGGCCGCCCGGGCGCACCTGAAAGTAAAGGAGTTCGACGCCGCCGTCAAGTCGGCAACGCGCATCGTTGAAGAGTACCCCGACAGCCCGCTGCAGCAGGGCGCAAAACGGCTGATCATCGACGTATTCGCCGCTGCAGGAAAGCACAGCCTTCTCGTCGATCTCGCGCGCGAGCACCTCAGGCAATACCCCGAGAGCCACGACCGCCCGGCAACGATGCTGATACTCGCAGACAGCCTGCTCGCGCTCGGACGCAAACCGGCCGCGCTGAAAGTCCTGAATGCCATAATTAAGGAATATCCGGAGGCAAAGATAGCGAAACAGGCGCAAGATCGCCTCAATCGAATGTCACGGACGCCGATACCCTCAAACAACGATGGTGAAACATGAAACTGTGCCACAAATGCGGCGCCGAATGGAAGGGTGAGGGCCGACCATCTTTCCACGAAGAATGCACCGAGTGCCACGCCTTCCTCCATTGCTGCCTCAATTGCAGGCTATACGACCAATGGGAGCACAACCAGTGCCGTTCGCCCACTACCGAACCCGTCCCCTACAAGGAGAGCGACAATTTCTGCGAGGAGTTCGACTTCATCGAGGGCGAACGCGAGATCGGCGACCGCTCTGCCCAGGCCAGGCAGGCATGGAAGAAGCTCTTCGGCGAGGAATGAAAGCTGCTGACTGCAGGGGCGGTTTGCGAACTGCCCCTATCTCACATCCGGCCGAGGCAGCAGGCCTGCACCTTTCACAATCTCGGGCACTTTCCGCTCCCACTCGATGGCCTGGACGTGGACGCCTCGAACGCCTTCGATCTCGCGGCATTGCTGGACGAGTTCGATGGCGATCTTAACGCCTTCGGCCTGCTGGGCGCGCGAACGAGCTCTCTTGGCCGCCTTCTCGTCTTCGCCCCTGGCTTCGGCTTCTTTCTTCGCGGCGTTGCCGGCAGCGGTCATTCGTTTGATCATCTCGTCGGGCACGGTAACGCCTGCGACCGAGCTGTTCATGTACTTGAGCATCATGGCGCTCTTGGGCACGATGATCCCCGCCAGGATCGCCGTCTGCTCGTGTGCTCCGAGATTCCGTACGGCTTCCATGGCCCGTGCGAATGCCTTTATGTCGTAGATGCCCTGCGTCTGGATGAAGTCTGCCCCGGCCCGGGCTTTCTTTGCCAGGCGCCTCGGGCGGATTTCTAGCGGCTCGCCCATCGGCGTCCAGGCGGCCCCGATGAACATCTTCGGCGGATCGGCGCACGGATCGCCGCCCTGGAAGACGCCGTCGTCGCGCAGGCCCTTCAAGATAGCGCAGAGCTGGATGCTGTCTACGTCGTAGACATTCTTGCTGCCGGGATGTCCCTTGAGCCGTCCCGCACTGCCGAAGCTCTGGTGATCGCCGGCGATGCACAAGCAGTTCTTTATGCCGAGCGCGGCGGCGCCGAGAATGTCGCTCTGGATCGCGATACGATTACGGTCGCGGCAGACCATCTGCATGACGGGCTCGAGGCCCTCGCGCTGGATTAGCACGGCTGCGGCTATGGACGACATTCGCACGACGGCGGTCTGGTTGTCGGTGATGTTGAATGCGTCGGCGCAGCCCTTGAGCATCTGTGCTTTCTTGATGACGTCGGCGGCATCGGCGCTCATGGGGGGGCCGAGTTCCGCTGTGACGGCGAAATGCCCGGCTGCCAGGACGCGTTCGAGGTTGCTGCCGGATTTCATAGTTTCAGGTCCTCTCTTATCATCTTCCTGGGCCCACCGTCGCGGCTGGTGCTCCAGTCTTTGGGGGGTTGGATTTCGTCAAGCTTATCGAGCGTGCCGAGCTGTTTCATTCGCTCGACGATCCGCGCCCACGCGCCGGGCGTCTCGGGATCGACCTCGCACATGCCTTCGTTCGAGCCGCCGCAGGGGCCGTTGAGCATAGTCTTCGCGCAGCCTGCTATCGGGCAGATACCGCCGGTCTTATCCAGAATGCAGTCGCCGCACATAGCGCAGCGCTCGACCCATACGCCCAGCTCGGGATTCGCCCCGATGAAAACCGTATTCACAGCCGGAAACACGGGCATGGGCGGCAGATGCTCGGCCATGAAGTGGACGCCCACGCCGCAGGCCATCGAGACGACGGCGTCGTGCTGCGAGGCGAACTCCTTGATCGGCTCGATAAACTCGGGATCGCACTGCCTGGTGAGGGTGATCTCGTCGAAGCTCTTCTTCAGCCCCCGGGCCGCGCACGCGAGGCGCAGCGCCGATGCCAGGATGCCCACTTCCTTCTCGCCGCCCGTCGAGCAGACCGTCACGCACGTGGCGCAGCCCGCGACGAGAATCTTCTCGAAGGGCTCGATCATATCGAGTACCTGACCGATGGGCTTCTGTTCCGCAACGATCATCGCTGTTCCTTTCGCTCAATGCGGCAAAGCCGCGATCCAACAGAAACTTCTCAGCTATTCATCTTTCGCCGGCGGATTGCTGGCGGACAGCGTCATTGGCTGCCGCATTACTATGCCCGGACGGATATCCTTCTTCTCGCCGTCGAAGAGCGGCCCGAGCTTCCTGCTCCGCTCGGTGAACTCGTCGGCCGTCGCGGCGAACGTCGTCGCCATTGCAGCCGACATATTGAACATCTCGAGGCGTTCCGGATCGATGCCGGCCGCATCCAGGATTCTCTTCGCGTAGTCGGTGCGTTTGCGCGCGCGTAAGTTGCCGTTTATGAAGTGGCAATCGCCATCGAGGCATCCGGCCACGTAGCACCCGTCGGCGCCCTCCTCGAAGGCGCGCAGCAGGTGGAGCACATCAATCTTGCCAGTGCACGGCACACGTATGACGCGGATGTTCGGCGCGTACTGCAATCGCGTCGAGCCCGCCAGGTCGGCGGCCGTATACGCGCAGTAATGGCAGCAGTACGCTATGATCTTCGGCTCGAAGGCGGGGCCTGCCTGTTCGGCTTTCTCGTCTGTCATTTGCTGTCCGTTCCTCACGTTTCGTTCATTACGGCGTGCGCCTGCGCCATGATCTGTGCGTCTGTGAAGCGGCGCAGTTGAATGGCCTTCGCGGGGCATTCTGCGACGCAGATGCCGCAGCCCTGGCATTCGGCCGGCTCGATCTGCACGTAGTGCATGTGCGTCATCTTGGGCACGTTGTACGGACACGACCTCACGCAGGCGAGGCACTGCTTGCACATTTCGGGCTCGACCTGTGCAACGACCGCCGAGGCGGTGAGCTGCTCCTGCGACATCGTCGTGAGTGCGCGCCCGGCGGCGGCCTGGGCCTGGAAGATCGACTCGCCGAGCATCTTCGGGAAGTGCGCCAGCCCGCAGACGAACATCCCCTCGGTCGCAAAGTCGACAGGGCGCAGTTTCACATGCGCCTCGAGGAAGAAGCCGTCGGAAGTCCGAGGCACCTTGAGTTGCATCCCCAGGGCCTCGTGGGCCTCGTCGGCCACCACACCCACACTAAGCACCAGCAGGTCGGCCGAGATGTGCATCGGCTCGCCGCGGACGAGGTCATTCACGGTGACGCTGAGCTTATCGCCGGCGGACACTTTCGGCGGATCGTCGTCGTCATATCGCGTGAAAATGACGCCGAGCTTGCGCGCGGCGAGGTAATACTGCTCGTAGAGGCCGAAGACGCGCAAGTCGCGATATAGCACGTGCACGACCGCGCGCGGATGTTTCTCCTTGATTGCGATGGCGTTCTTGACGGCTTGCGCGCAGCAGACGCGGCCGCAGTATGGCCGTTCGTCCGTGCGATTGCCGACGCACTGGATCATCACAACAGTCGAGCCGTCATCAATCGGCAGCGTGCCGCCAGCGAGGCCGGCTTCGAGCTGAAACTGCGTGACGACCCGGGCGTTCTCGCCGTAGAGGTATTCCGTCGGCTCGTAGCTCTTGGCACCTGCGGCGACGATGATGGTGCCGTGTTCGATTTCGGTGGTCGAGCCGTTTGTCGCGAGCACGCTCTTGAAATTGCCGACGAATCCGCTGATCTCCTTGAGGGTCGTCTCGAGGTGCACGTCGACGAGCGGATGCTCATCGACGCGCCGCCTGAGGTCGGCGAGGAGTTCCTGCGGGGCGTCGCCGCCGAGGAGCGTGCGGATACTCCGCAGGTGGCCGCCGAGCTCTGCATCGCGCTCGATGAGGCTCACGCCGTAGCCCTGGCCCGCCACTGTGAGGGCCGCCGTCATGCCCGCCGCCCCGCCGCCGATGACGAGGCAGCGCTGGGTGTTCGAGATAGGGACGGTATAGAGCGGCTCGGCGAGAGCGGCCTTGGCGATTGCCGAGCGAATTAGGTCGCGGGCCTTCTCGGTGGCGCGGGCCTCGTCGGCCGAATGCACCCACGAGCACTGGTCGCGGATATTAGCGAGTTCGAAGAGGTATCGGTTTATGCCCGCCTCGCGCAGCGTCTCCTGGAAGAGCGGCTCGTGCGTGCGCGGGGTGCACGCGGCAACGACTACGCGGTTGAGCTTGTGCTCGGTGATCGCCGAGCGTATTGTATCGAGGCCGTCGGGCGAGCAGGAATACATGATGTGGTCGGAGTGTACGACGCCCGGGAGCGTTTTTGCGTATTCAGCGAGGGCTTCGACGTCGATGACTCCTGCGATGTTTATGCCGCAATGGCAGACGAAGACGCCGACGCGCGGCTCCTGGCCTTCGATGACTTCGAGCGGCGGATATGTCTTCTCGACGAGCCGGCTGCCTCTTGCGGATGCGATGATCGCGCCGACGCGCCCGGCCGCCGCGCTGGCCTGCATCACCGAATCGGGGATGTCCTTCGGCCCGGAGCTCAACCCGACCGCGTAAATGGCCTCGCGCGAGGTCGCGATGGGATCGGTCTCCTGCGTCCTGATGAAGCCGTAGTCGTCGAGTTTGAGGTCGAGGTTGCGGGCGAGCTCGGCCATGCCGGGGCTTGGCTCCATCGCGGTTGCCAGCACGACGAGGTCGAACTCCCGCTCGATCCGCTCGCCGTCTCCGCCGAGATACGCCAGCGTGAGCGACTTGTCGGCCGGGTTCTCGCGTACGGCCGGTACCATCGAGCGGATGAACTCGACGCCGTAATCCTTCTCGGCCGAGATATAGTAGTTTTCGCAGCCCTTGCCGTGCGCCCGAAGGTCGATGTAGAAGATCGTCGCCTCGACGCCCTTCTCGTGCTCCTTTGCGATGATCGCGTGCTTGGTGGAATACATGCAGCAGACCTGCGAGCAGTAGCCGTTGCCTCGGCTGGTGATATCCCGCGAGCCGACGCACTGGATGAAGGCGATGCGCTTCGGCGTCTGTTGATCGGACGGGCGAACGACGTGGCCGTTCGTGGGGCCCGAGGCGCTGAGATACCGCTCGAACGCCAGGCCGGTTATGACGTTCGCATACCGGCCGTGGCCGTATTCGCTTCTCGTCCCCGATTCGCTCATCTCGTAGCCGCCCGCGACGATCACGCCGCCCACGTGAACCGTGACGACTTCGTCCTGTGCTTCGTAGTTGATTGCCTTCGCCTGACAGACGCGCTCGCAAATCCCGCACTTGTCCTTGGTAAGCTTCAGGCAATGTTCGGCGTCGATGACCGCGACGTTCGGCACGCCCTGCGGATAGAGCTTATAGATGGCGGTGCGGTTGTCGATGCCGAGGTTGAATGCGTCGGGCAAGTTCTTGACGGGGCATTTTGCGATGCAGTCGCCGCAGCCGGTGCACCTGATCTCGTCGACGTAGCGGGCCCGCTTGCGGAGATGGACGGTGAAATTGCCCGGTTCGCCCTCGATGGCCAGCACGTCGGTAAGCGTGAGCACTTCGATGTTCAGGTCGTTCGCGACGTCGACGAGCCTGGGTGCCTCGGTGCACATCGCGCAGTCGTTTGTGGGGAAGGTCTTGTCGAGCTGCGCCATGTGGCCGCCGATCGCGGGAGCGGAATCGGCGACGTAAACGTAGAATCCGCTCTCGACGAGATCGAGCGCCGCCTGCATTCCGGCAATGCCGCCGCCGACGACCAGAACCGAACCTTCTGTATTTGATGTCTCTGCCATTGTTTAGGACAGCTTCTCCAGAGCAGGCTGCACACTCGTGAGGTGCTTGCCCAGAATCTTCTTGACCGGGGCGAGCCCCATCGCCACGCCCATGAGTTCGGTGAAGTAGAAGATGGGCATATTCACTTCGCGTCCGAGTATTTCGGATGCTTCCGGCTGTCGGCCGTCCAGGTTAGCATGGCACAGCGGGCAGGCGACGGCTATGGCCTCGATGCCCGACTTGATGGCATTGTCGAATATCTTCGCGATCAGTTTCATCGCGGTGGCCGGTCGGCCGAGCGCAAAAGCCCCGCCGCAGCAGTCGGTCTTGTACGACCAGTCGACCGTCTCGGCGCCGCACGCATTCAGGATGGTCTCCATCTTCTGCGGGTTCTCGGGGTCGTCGATATTGCCCATCGCCTCTGGCGGCCTGACGATCAGGCATCCGTAGTAGCAGCCGAACTTGAGGCCCTCGAGCGGTCTGGTCACCTTCTGACGGATGGCTGCGAGCATTTCATCATCGGCGAAGACGTGCATGATGTGCCGGACGTCGACGCCTCCCGGATAATCGATCCCGAACTCGGTTCGTATGCGGTCGGCGAGGTCGGCGTCGTGGCGCATTTCGTAGTCTGTCTTCTTGAGGGCGTGATAGCACGCGGCGCAGGGAACCGCCAGGGGCATGCCGCGTCGTGACGCAATTGCGAGATTTCGCGCGGAGGCGGCGGCTGCGAGGTCTCTGTTGAGCGAATGCGCGGCCGTGGCGCCGCAGCAGTTCCAGTCGTCAAGTTCGACCAGTTCAACGCCGAGGTGTTTACACACCTCCCGTGTCGAGACGTCGAATTCGATGGCCGTCCCGTGGAGCGAACAGCCGGGATAATACGATAATTTCATCGGTTGCTCTGTGTGGGGCAGGCTTTTAGCCTGCCAGTTCATTGATTTGCAGCCTGGAAAGGCTGCACCACTTTATTTCTTGTGCAGCGTCTGGGCGAACATTCTCTTGATTGCCGCACGGTCTTTCACTTTCGGCGACAACAGCTTGAGCTTGCCTTTCAGGCCCATTTTCATTCCGAGGCGCATATCGCTGAAGAAATCCTTCGTCGCGAGCTTGAACATTGCCACGAGCATCGGCTCGTTGATCCGGCCGCCCGCTTCGACCCGCTTGAGGAACGTATTGTAGAACTTGTATATCCGCTCTTCGGCGGGCTTGCGTCCCTCCTCAATCGCGATCTGGCGGCAGGCGTCCATCACTCCGGCGATGTCAATGTCGTTCGGGCAGCGCGTACTGCAGGTCTCGCAGCTGACGCACAGCCAGATGGTGTTGCTGTCGAGCACCTTGTCGCGCTGATCGAGCAGGATCATGCGCATGATCTGGTGCGGAGCATAGTCCATCTCGTCAACGATCGGACAGCCGCACGAACACCTCTGGCACTGGAAGCACTTCGCAACCAGTTCGCTGTTGATCGATTCGATTTCGTCAATGAATGCCATCGTCACATGATCCGTATTCAGTGATCAGTGGCCAGTATTCAGTGGGCAGTATTCAGTATTCTTGACTGGTTACTTCTTACTGATTACTGATTTTCGCGGCCTCGACGGTGTTTCGCAGCAGCATTGCGACGGTCATCGGGCCGACGCCTCCGGGGACTGGCGTGATGTACCCGGCCACTTCCTTCGCCGATTCGAAATCGACGTCGCCGACCGTCTTTTTCTTCGGCTTGCCCTTCTTATTGAGGACGGGCTTGCCGTCGGGGCCGATGTCGGTGACGCGGTTGATGCCGATATCTATGACGATCGCTCCGGGCTTGATCATGTCGCCGGTTATCAGCCCGGCCTTCCCGGCGCCCGCCATCAGGATGTCCGCCTCGCGCGTGTGAGCGGCGAGGTCCTTCGTCGCGATGTGGCAGACGGTAGTCGTGCAGAAATGGGCCATCAGCAGGAGCGCCGTGGGCTTGCCGACGATCTCGCTGTGGCCGACCATCACGGCCTTCATCCCGTAGAGATCGATATTCAGCGACCGCAGCAGCATGATCGCTCCGATCGGCGTGCATGGCGCGGGCGCCGGCAGCGGCCAGTTAAGAGAATCTTCGAGCCAGGTATCGCAGCCATCGCCGCCCTCGGCCGGCTTGCGATAGTAGGGCTGAGCGGCATAGACGACCCCGCCCTGGTTGGCCGGCGTGACGCCTTCGACATCTTTTTCAGGCGCAATCATCATCTGGAGCTTGCGCCCGTCGCAGCCGGGCGGCAGCGGCATCTGAATGATGATACCCGTCACGTCCGGATCGGCGCTGAGCTTGGCGATGTTCTCGATGAGCTGCTCTTCGGTCGCGTCGGCGGGCAGCTCGGAGAGTGTGTACTTGATGCCGATCTCTTCGCACGAGCGCTGCTGGTTAGATGCGTAAATGTGAGCGCCACGGTTCTCGGTCGCGATCACTGCCACGAGGTGCGGCGTCCTGCCAGCCGCCGCCATCTCTTCGACTTCCCGCTTGAGTCTCTGCTGGATCTTCTCGGCAACGGCCTTCCCGTCGATAATCTGTGCAGCCATGTTGTCCTCCTGGATTGTCGAAGGGGCGGTTCACGAACCGCCCCTACCTGATAATAAGTGCGTAAGTTTATCAGGAAAGCGTCCTGATGCAAGCAAAAACAGCGCGCTTTCTGGTGTACACTGAGGATGAACCCAGAAAGCAGGTGAAATCCTGCCGCCCGGCGTGTATGATTGTACAGACGTGCAGGACGTGAACCAGGAGAGCCAGGCTTGTGAGACGACTCGACGAAAACCCGCCTGAGGTTCTGGGCCGCTGCGATGTTCACGGCCGCGATGCTGTCTCTGAGCGCCTGCCCGCTTGGGTGGCACGTTCAAGCACAGCTTGGACGTGGAGCAAGCACGGCCAACCGAGGACGGTTGACCGTGGCACCCGGCAGCAGGACGCGGGGATGGAACCACAGATTAACGCAGATAAACACAGATAAGGCAGTCGCGCTGTCGAGATGGGCCGTGTTCGAGAAGCGCCGGTAGCCTCGAAGGAGGAGTTAGCCCTTGAGGTTGAGGATGCGGCCGTAGGGGCGGTTCGCGAACCGCCCCTACTCACCCGCAAACGCCCGCAGCCGAACCCTCTTACGTTTATAATTATGTGCCGGAGCCAAAGGGGCCTGTCTTGGGCTTGATTGAGACACCGCTGCTGAGACGATGCCTGACGGCAGTTTTTGTCATGCTGCCGGTGGCTGGGGCATGCCTGGCCGCAGAGCCCGCAGCGGGCCGGGCGGGGGCAAAAGCCGAACCGCCTGCGCTCTGGGCCGCCCCGCCACGGGTCCCGCCGCGTCTCTGGGAATCATTCGAGGCCGGCACTGCCTGGAAAATTCCCGCCTGGAGCGGCAGATCAGAGCTTAGGGTGGTCGAGAGCAAGGCTTCCGAAGGTGACCGATCCCTGAGCGTCAGGCTCGACATGTCTTATGGCTGGAAGATATGCCTGTTCCGGGCGGAGATGCTGAATCTCTCGCACCATCGCTGGATTCTGCTGGACGCATACTCCGGACGGCCCGTCAACCTGCGCGTCGCATTCGTCACCGGCAGCAGGCGATTCCATTACGAGACACCGCTGCGCCGCCTGCGCCGGGGGTGGAATCGTGATATCTCATTTGATCTCTCATCCAGCACGTTCAGGTCGAGCCGGACGGATTGGAAGCATATCGGCCGGCTGGAGTTACGGCGGATCGTCCGCGAGGTCGCCGTCATCATCGAGCCCGGCAGAGCCTTCAGGCAGGCTCGAGACGGGGTCGGGATGCTGTGGCTGGACAATATCCGGTTCGTGAGCGATCCGGCGCTGAATCTTGACGAATCCCCGCCAATCGTGGTAGAATTGCGGGAGCGGGCCGTCCATCCCAAAGACGGCGAATCATCGGGCGAAGCCGCTCGGCCCGCTGCACCCAAGCGGGAGAAACAATGAAGCGGTTGAACATCATCATGTCGGCCCTGCTCCTGGCGATACCGGCACCCAGGGTGGTTCACGCTGCGGTCGGCGGCGGCGACGCGGTCGTGCTCAAAGGCGGCAGGCAGATATTCGGCGAGGTGGTCGCCGATAGTCTCGATGGCGTGCGTATCAGCACAAACCGCGGGCGAATGGAGCGGACGGTTCCGGCGTCGCGGGTGGAGACGGTTCATTACGCCGACCGGCCGGCGGTATACCGCAAGGGTCTGGCGCTGCTGCGCAGGGGTCAATATGCCGAGGCCGCAGCGAGATTCCACGAGTCGCGGACGGTAGAGGCCAGGCCGTGGCTGAAGGTGTACGCTCCGTTTTATGAAGGCGAGAGCCTCGCCCTCGCGCGCCGCTACAGCCAGGCCGCTGCCGCCTACAGGCAATGCCTCGCAACGGATGCAAAGTCGCGGCTGGCCTTCGATGCACAGATGGGCATCGGCCTGTGCCATTACGCAGCAGGGCAATACGAACAGGCGGCGACCGAGTTCGACAAACTGATCGCGAATACCCCCAATGACGCGAGGTGCTGGCTCGTCGAGGTCTCGAAGGCCAACATGCTTCTGGTGCAGGGCGAACTTGACGAGGCGAGGGCCATCTATCAGACATTGAAGAATAAGCTGCCCAGGAAATCCGAACTGACCGCTTCGGTTAAGCTCGGCCTCGCGATAGCCGCAGCGGATATGAACGCCGCCGGGCTGGACAACGCGCTCGAACTGCCGGCCGCGAACGTGCTCAAGTGCGTTGCGTGGAAGCTCAGGGCCGGGCGAGACTTCAAGGCGAAGAATTACGAAGATGCCCTCAACGGCTATCTGCGTGCCGATTTCTATCTCAGCCGCGAGCCCCCTGTGGGCATGTTCGCGAAAGCGGCTATTGATGTGCCCGCGGCGCCCGGTGCGCGCGGCGAACTGCTATGCAGCGCCGGAGCCTGCGCGGAGTTACTCAAGAAAAATGATGAAGCCATCGCCCTCTATGAATCCGCCAGAATCGCCGACCCGGCAGGGAAGTGGGCGAAAAAGGCCCGGCAGAGGCTGGAAGCTTTGCAGAAATAATGTCTACGTCATTCTTGCGCTATCGGCCCTCAATGTGCGAGGCCTGGCGCAACACCCAACAGGAGAGGATTTAATGGTGTCTCGCGAAAGAATGCTGAGATTACTTCTGGTGCCCGCGTTTATGATTGTCTTGTCTGCAATGCCTGCGTGGTCCGCCGAGGGTGGCGGGATCGCAGAAACGAGCATGCTGCAGGATATGTTCAGCGGCGGGGTCTTCGGCATAATGATCATGATTGCGCTGTTCCTGCTGTCGATGGCCGATATGTCGCTGGTCATCGAGCATTTCATCTCGATCCGCCGCGATGTGCTCGTGCCCGACTACATCGCCCAGGAGGTGGACTCGCTGCTCTCGACAGGCGAAGTAACCGAGGCGCTCGAGGCGGCTGAAGCCGACAATTCGTTCCTGGCGAAAGTCATCCGCGCGGGCCTCGCTGATATGCGCAGCGGCTACGACGCGATGTACGAATCGATGCAGGCGGCTGGCGAAGAAGAGACCACAAAACTGCACCGCAAGATCGAGTACCTCGCACTGATAGGCAACATAGCCCCGATGCTCGGCCTGTTCGGCACGGTCTATGGAATGATCGGCGCGTTCAAGACGATAGCCATTGCGGGCACACCCACGCCCGCCGATATGGCGGGCGGCATCTACACGGCGCTGTACACCACGCTGGTCGGGCTGCTGATAGCCATCCCGACTACGGCGATGTATACCTTCTTCCAGAACCGCGTCGTCAGGATCTCGCTGGAAGTGGGCGGAATTGCTGAAGAACTCATTCGGCGATTCAAGCCCACGCAGTAAGCACTATCGGGGAGAACCGCGATGAAACTCGGTAGATCCGACCTGGGCGAATCCAGGATGAACATGACGCCCATGATCGACATCGTCTTCCAGATTCTCATCTTCTTCATGGTCGTGACGGAGTTCGCGCGCCAGACGCTCGAAGAGGTGCAACTGCCCAAAGCGCCTGATGCGGAAGAAATGGTGAGGACGCCGCCGATCGTGATAAACATCCGCATGGACAAGAACGCCGCCCCCGACGCGGAGACGGGCTCGCAGGCCGAGGTGCTGATCAACCGCAAGAAATACGCCATCGCCAGAAAAGCTCCGCCGGGCACGAAAACGCTCAAAAGCTTCCTGACGGCATACGTCGAGGCGCTCGATGGTGCCGAGCCGGAAGTCCAGGTGCGGGCCGATGCTCGTGTACACTTCAGATACATTCAACAAGTGATATACATCATCAGCCGCTGCCAGATCGCAAAGGTCAGCTTCGCCGCCGACCGTGAAGGAGGTGAATGATATGAACCTCCAGGCCCAGAGCGGCTGCATCCACAGGAGATACGAGCTGAAGCTGACGGCGATGATCGACGTCGTCTTCCTCCTGCTGATCTTCTTCATGGTCACGATCAAGTTCCGCATGCCGGAGGGGAAGATACAATCGAACCTGCCGGAAGACAGCGACGCCCCGATCATCGAAGACATCGAGCAGGTCAACATCGTGGCCAGACGCACCGGCGATACGGTCGAGCTCTTCATCAACAGAGACAGCTTCGGCAGCGATTTCGCCGCCGTCGAGGCGCGGCTCCGTTCGCTCCGCGAACGCTTCGACAAGACGGGCACGCCGCATATCTTCATCGTCGACGGCTCGCAGGACATACAGTTTCAGTATGTGGTGACGACAATCAACACGTGTATCCGCGCCGGCATAACGGACCTTTCGTTCGCGCCGCCGCCAACGTCGGCCTTCTGATGGGTTTTGTGCTTATGAGCATATCCGGTATCTTGTGGGGCGGGCTTTCCAGCCTGCCTGCCTACGGCATGGCCCGCCGATTCCCGGCATTACGCCGTCCCGTTGGGGCTGGGATTTCACTCATCAACCGTACCCACGGCGTTGCCGTGGGCCATTCTACCTCGCCCCTGACGGGGCTTAAACCCGCCGCCAGGATTCAAAACGCGCAAAGCACATTCGAAAAGCTGCTCCACAAAGCCTGCACCATCGCCGTCTGCCTGGTTCTGCTGGCGCCGGCCGCTTGGGCGGCCGACGAGTATGATTTCGGGACGTATCTCCTCGATCTCGGCCTCACCGAGCGCGCACGCGCACACTTCGATGAATGCGCGAAAAACACCAAACTCAACGACATCGAGCAGCTCTGGTGCGAGCACGGCCTGGGAAAGGTCGAAAACCTCGAGGCAATGCAGGCTCTGGCCGAACTCGAACAGAACGGCGGCGACGAGAAGCTCGTCGAGCGGGCCGATAAGCTGTTCGACAAGGCAGCGAAGAGGCTGATGGCGGCCGCCAACTCTTATCTCGACCGCCAGAATGTGCGTATCCTCCAGGGCAAAGCCCCCGAGAAGCTGACTCCGGAGCTTCAGAATCAGTATAACGAGTTCAGCCGCGAGACCCGCCTCGCGCTTGCCGAGGTATATCTGCCTCACAGCCAGGTGCCCGGCCTGGAGAAGCAGCGGCGGGCCGAACTGCTCCGCAATTCGCACGAGGTATTCGACAGGTACGCCAACAAGCCCATCTCCGATCCGCGCGCGATACTCGGGCGCGGCTTGGCGAGTTTCCAGATGAGAAACTTCGAGATGGCACTCTCCGATTTCAATCACGTGCTCTCCAGCAGGAGTTACTCGCGCCCGGCGGAGAGACGCTACATCTTCGTCCGAAAGCTGACAACGCTGACCGAACTGGGCCGCCACGAGGCAGCATTGAAGGCAATCGACGCCTGGCAGAAGAAGATGGGGCGCAAGACGGCCGACATCGAGCTGCTCCGGGCGAAGGCGCTCTTCGGCAAAGGCGAGAAGAAGCGGGCATTCGGCATAGCAACTAACATCGCCCGAGGCACCGGCCACTCGGCCGCTGAAGCCACCACACTGCTCAAGCAATGGTCCTCACACCTCGACCCGGCCGACCGCGCCGCCCGTGAGATTGTGCTTGGA
>JAUWKK010000335.1 GCA_030614245.1 Planctomycetota bacterium
AGCCTGGGGCTTCAGCCCCAGGAATCAGACAGTATAATAGCTGTGCCCTGAAGGGGCACGGCAAATGTTCCTTTCCTGCGCCCCTTCAGGGCGGCTCGTTCTTTTCCGCTCCTCAACTGGGGCTGAAGCCCCAGCCTATATGCCCCCCGGCTCTCAGCGGCTCCGCAGCGAAGAGACGAGGCATTTCCCGGGCGTACCAGACCAGGCAGGCAATGCCTTTTTCCGCTTTCACCGAAAACAAAGGTGCATCCCTATCGGCCTGCGGCGAGTCCACTGTCGAGCAGATATCGGGCGCTTTCGCGGGCGGCTTCGGCCATGTCGGTCGCACAGTTATCGAGTTCGACTATGAGCCAGTCGGTGACGGTCGGATCGGCCGCGCCGATGATGGCGGATATGTCGAGCACGCCGGCGCCGACCGCTGTGTGGATGCAGTTTTCCTCCAGCGGGCCGTCCTTGATGTGCAGCAGCGGTGTGCGATTCTTCAGTTTCTGGACCAGCGCGACCGGATCGGCTCCACCGTGTGCGACCCAGTAGACATCTATCTCGCAAAAGACGTTCGGTGCCTCAGCCATGAAGATGTCGTAAGGAGTCGAGCCGCCGAAGTCGCGCTCGAATTCCCACCAATGGTTATGATAGCCCAACTGTAGGCCATTCTCGGCGGCGAGTGCTGCGGCCTCTTCGCATAGCGCCGCAGTGTCCCTGGCAGCCTGCTCTGTCTTGAAACTATCCGAGCCGCGCCCGGAGACGATTTTCGTCGTCGCCAGTGCCTGTGCGTCATCGACGAGACTGCTGATGTTGTCCTTCGTGGGCATCGGGACGTGGCATGCGGCAACTTCCATGCCGAGACCGTCGAGTATCTTCTTGACGTCGGGGGCAGACATCCCGTGCAGTCCGGCCGTTTCAACCCCTCTATAGCCCATTACGGCCACGTCGTCGAGCACGGCGGGGAAGTTCTTTGCAGCAGCTTCGCGCAACGTATACAATTGCAGCGCCAATGGTATCGCCATATGGCATTCCTCCGTTTTCAGCATCTGCGGAATACAGCCGGCCACATGCCGGTACTGTGGTTCGCAGATGCTACCAGCTTGGGATGGGCCATTCAAAGGAATTGTCGGATGGGCGAGCCGGCTGCGTTGTCCCCCCGAGACAGTGGGATGCTGCGGGCCCTCCGCGTATGTGTTTAGCCGCGCTCGCCATTGCGAATGTGCGGCCGGATGTGATACAATCAGGCCGCTATGGAGCAATCACCTGATGCTATAATCGAGGGTGTAGTTTCGAGCGTCGTTTTCGCGAGCGACGATTCGGATTACAAGGTGCTGAAGATCGTGCCCAATGAGGGCGATGAGACGGTCGTGGCCGTCGGCGATTTCATCGGCGTAGCGGAGGGCGAAAGCCTTCGCGTCGAGGGCAGGTGGTTCGATCATCCGAAGTTCGACCGGCAGCTCAAGATGCAGCAGTTCACCGTCGTAGTGCCGGCTACCGCGAAGGGGATCGAGCGGTATCTCGCCTCGGGGATGGTGAAGGGGATCGGTAAGAAGTTCGCGAAGCGCATCGTGAAGGCGTTCGGTGCGGAGACGCTCGATATTCTCGACGAGGACCCCGAACGGCTGCGCAGAGTTCCTGGCATCGGCAAGAAGCGAGTCGCCAGCCTGATGTCGGCGTGGCAGGAGCAGCGTGGCATTCGGGAGGTGATGGTCTTCTTGCAGGGTGTGGGCGTGGGCACGGCGCACGCTGCGCGGATTTATCGCACGTACGGTTCCGGCGCGATCAGCGCGGTGAGGTCGAATCCGTTTCGCCTGGCGCTCGATATTCGCGGGATCGGCTTCCGCACGGCAGACGGCATCGCGCGGAATATCGGCATCGAGAAAGATGCCCCGGAACGTGTCGAGGCGGGCGTGCTATACGTGCTTGAAGAGCTATCCGACGAGGGCCACACGTGCTTTCCGAGGGATCAGCTTGTGATGCGGGCGGTCGAGATTCTCGGTGTCGGCGATGATGCGGGGGGGCGGGCCATCGACGCTCAGCGGGAGGCGGGAGGGCTGGTCGTCGAGCGAATTGCCGGGCGGGACGCCGTGTATCTGAAGCGTCTGCACGAGAAGGAGGTGGCCGTATCAGTGGACCTCCGGCGGCTGGCTGCGGCTGAGAATCCGCTGAGCGGCATCGATGCCGCTGCTGCGGCCGATTGGGCCCAGAAGCGTGCCGGCATCGCACTGGCCCCGGAGCAGGAACGGGCGATCTCGGCGGCGCTCGGCAGCAACGTGGCGGTTATCACCGGCGGCCCGGGCGTGGGCAAGACGACAGTCATCAACTGCCTGGTGATGATCCTTCAGGCGAAAAGGGCCGCCGTTGCCCTGGCGGCGCCCACGGGCCGGGCGGCGCGTCGCCTGGCCGAGACGACAGGACGCGACGCCAAGACCATTCACCGACTGCTCAAGTATAACCCGAGGATAGGCGACTTCACATTCAACTGCGAACAGCGCTTGCAGGCGGACGCGGTGATTGTCGATGAGGCGTCGATGATCGATGTGCCGCTGATGGCCTCGCTCGTCGAGGCACTGCCGACCGGCTGCAAGCTCATCCTCGTCGGCGACGTCGATCAGCTCCCGTCGGTTGGCCCGGGCAATATGCTGCACGACGTCATCCGCTCGGGCATCGCGTCGGTCGTCGAGCTGACGGAGATCTTCCGCCAGGCACGGGAGAGCCTGATAGTCACCAACGCCCACCGGATCAATTCGGGTGAATTCCCGTTCATCAAGCCGCTGGATGGAGTGGATGCGGAGCCTGATTTCTTTTTCATTCAGAAGGAAGACCCCGACGAGGTGGTCGAGCCGATCACCCGGCTGTGTTCGGAGCGGATTCCGGCGAAGTTCGGGCTGCATCCGCTCGATGACATCCAGGTGATCTCGCCGATGCACAAGGGGGTAGTCGGCGCGCACAACCTGAACGTTAGACTACAGACCGTACTGAACCCCGATCTCGGCGGCCCCGGCGCCTTCACGCTCCAGCGCGGGGGAAAGGTCTACCGCAAAGGCGACAAGGTCATGCAGCTCCGCAACGATTACGATAAGGACGTCTTCAATGGCGACATCGGCTGCATTACCCGCTTCAACCGGGTGGAACAGGAGCTGAAGGTGCGGTTCTACAATCGCGAGGTCGTGTTCAGTTTCGGCGAGCTTGATGAACTGACGCATGCGTATGCCATATCGGTGCACAAATCGCAGGGGAGCGAGTATCCGGCCGTCGTAATGCCGCTGGCGACACAGCATTTTGTGATGCTGCAGCGCAACCTGCTATATACGGCGCTGACCCGGGCGAAGCGGGTGGCAGTGATAGTGGGCACGACGAAGGCGCTCGCGATGGCGGTGCGCAACGACCG
>JAUWKK010000084.1 GCA_030614245.1 Planctomycetota bacterium
CGCTGGAGCAGCGCGAGGTACCATTCGCCCTTCGCGAGCATATCCTCGCCGGGCAGCGGACGGTGCTCGATCGCGATGTCGCGGCATAAGCCGCAGGGCGCGTCCACCGTCGCGCATTCATGCACGGCCCAGCGATAGCGCGTGCCGCGCCCGTTGCGGAACAGCCGCAGCGTCATCATCTCGCTGCGCCCCGAGCGATACGCAAACCTGAACGAGTTGAATTGCCCCGCCTCGCGCCGTTCGCCGTCCGGCGCCGCCAGGCGGAAATCGGGCACGGTCAGCAGGTCCCTCAGCCGCTGAAGACTCCGAGGGCCGATCACGTCATCGGCGTCGACCGACATTATCCACCGGCGCGTCGCATAGGATATGCACTCGTTCCGGGCCTGCGCGAAGTGGAACTCCTCCGGCGGCGTCGTCGGCGTGAAGTATTGCGAGCGGACGATTTTCAGATCGACCGCGCCGTGCTGGCGTGCGAACTCGTTTGCGGTTTCGATGGTGCCGTCGGTCGAGCCGGTATCGAGCAGGATGATCTCGTCGGCGATCCGCGCGAAAGCCCGCAGGCAGCGGCCGAGCAGTCGTTCTTCGTTCTTCACGATCAGGCACAGCGACAGGTTCGTGGGCATGTTGTCTGCTTCCTTCGGCGGCGGACAGGCAGGGCCGTGGGCTATCTTATTTCGCCCCTACGGGGCTGTTGTCTTGGTCATCAACTTTACCCACGGCGTTGCCGTGGGCTATCTTATTACGCCCCTGACGGGGCTGTTGTGTTGGTCATCACCCTTACCCACGGCGTTGCCGTGGGCTATCTTATTTCGCCCCTGACGGGGCTGTTGTGTTGGTCATCAACTTTACCCACGGCGTTGCCGTGGGCTATCTTATTTCGCCCCTACGGGGCTTAAGATCCGGCCGGGGTGACGAAGTGGCCCATTCCGTCGAAGTACGCACCGTTGCTCACGTCGTAGTACGTGCCCGGCTCGTCGGGGCCGATGTGCTCGACTTTGGTCGTGTTGCCGCCGCCATCGACGACCTGCAGCCACGTCTCGTCGCCCACCAGCGAGCGCGTCTCTACGGCGGCGCTCAGGAGGTGATTCTGCTCGTCAACCTGGTGCCCGACGCCCCAGACGAAGTCGTTGAACCCGCTGAGGACGACGGTGACCCAATCGCCGGCATCGGTGGTGCCGTGGCATACTTCGCCGTTCGCGTAATAGATTATCCACGGCGGCGAGAGCTGCTCTTCGACGGAGTCGGACATCTCGAGCGGCTGCTCGTTGGCCTGGCGTTCGAGGTATTCCAGCCGCCGCTCGAGGCCGCGGATCAACTGAAGGAGTTCGCGTTCAAATTCCGTCATAGTTCCTCCGACCTATGGTGCTGCGGCATCCGCTCACTCAACACCGGCCACCGAATCACCCTTCTTGCCTGGCATCGTCGAGGATCAGCTCCGTGGACTGCTCTTCGTCGAGATGCCAGACGATTCCCACTACCTGCGAGTAGCGCTTGTCGGCGGCGGCGGATGTGTTGTTCGCTTGCAGGTCGAGGTCGCGGCCGTCTACTTCCGTGATAACGTCGCCCAGTTCGTAACCTGCGGTGAACCACGGAATGACGGGACAGCCGGAGATTGCGATTGCTTCGAGCGCATTCCGCTTCCGCCGCGCGTAGCTCTCAAGCTCCGCCGTATCGTCCTGCCTGATGCCGTAGACCTGCAGGACGATGCCGTCTTCATCGTCGCGGTATTCGATATTGACCGAGCCGCTCAGGCCGGAACTGCTGACTTCGTTGAGCGTAATCGTGCCGTTGGGGGTATTGCGGGTGCCCTCGGCCACTTTGTCCGCGAGGTCGCCCTTGAAGACTTCGACCTTATACGTGCCGGCCAAGTATGTGAGCCTGGCAGTGAACCGCCCGTACGAGCCGCTGCCCGCCGAGATCTCGCCCATATTGCCGGCCGGAGCCATGTACCCGCCGTAGAGGGTCCAGCCCCAGGTCTGGTCGAGCGAATCGCCGAACTCGAGGACGGCGCACGGCGAGGGCATAGTTACGCCTGCGACGGAATGATGTATCAGCCGGATGCGATACTTGCCGGCGGGCGTTACGGCCCGGCGGATAGTGCGCGCAGTCGGGCTCATCGAAGTTCCTGCGTCGTTCGAGCGCTTCCCGAACGCGGCCCTGGGCCTGACGTCCATCTCGATCGCGGCGCGAAAGCGGATATCGGCAACTTCGGTCGCACCGGTGGCGGGGTTTATCGCCAGTATCGGCTGGTCGTACCTGTGATTGTGAAACTGCGCCGGCGCGGTGCCGTCCGGGCTGCGCGTGATGTCGCGCGTCGGGATCAGAATACCGAGTTCGTCGGGGAGGAACTTCACCTGGCCGGCGTACTTCTGCCAGCCGGTCTGGCAGTGGCCCCATATTTCGACGTCCAGGTCTTCCGTCCGCTCGTCGTAGCCGCCCTTTATGCTGATACGCTGCGAGACGAAGTGCCTGCGCCTGACGACGAAGTTGGCGTCGCCCAGGAGGCCGCCGAGGTCGCCCGGCTCGCCCGCTTCAGAGTAGGGCGGGTGATTCTCGTTTCCCGACGACGGGCCGAGACCCGTCTCGTCTACGGCGAAACGCCTGCCCACGTCGCGGGTCCCGGCATCCCACTTCGTGTTGTCCTTGTGGCCCTTGATGTAAGGGATGAAGTAGCTGTCCTTGGCCTTCGTCGGCGGGCGGGGCGTGTCGCTCTGGCCTTCGTCGGTCTTCTGCCAGCAGCGAAGCAGCCGCACGGCGCCGACCGCCACGTCGCTGTCGCGCGTGCTGAAGAGCGCCTCGATCTCGATTATCCCGCCGAACGCATCGATCTCGTTTATGATGCTGCCCGCGTCGAAGTTGAAGCTGCCCGCGGCAAGGTTCGTAGTCCCACTCGAGAACGCCGAACCGGCGGCAGCCAGATCGAGCTCCTTCTCAGCGCCGTCACCGGCCTTGAATGCCTCGAACTGATACTCATAGTCGTTCGTGTCGATCCCATTCTCGACCGGAACCATCGCCCAGCGATAGCCTATCTTGCCCAGGATCGAATCAATCGCGGCGAGCGGCGTCAGCCCCTCGACATCCACGTCCTCGATCGCTACGTCCAGCCCGAAGCCATCCAGGGTCGCCACGCTCGGCTTCGCGACGTCGCCGTCAGTCACGAATACATGAAAGATGTAGTTGATCATTATCGAGACCGTCCACTGGGCGGACAGGACCGTCGGGACGTCGAAGCAGCAGTACGGATCGCTGTTGGCAGAATCGAACGGGTGGAAGGTAGTAGTCGCCGACCTGCGGTTGTTCCTGCCCCCTGGATTGAAGACGCACGGCAGGCCGGAGATCAGCGTGTCGTCCTCGCTCGCGGCTTCGACCACCTGGCCGTAGATAGTGCGGTCGGCCATGCGCGACTTGACGCTGGTGAAGATCAGCCGCAGAGTCTCGCCGCCGTCGAAGCCGACAATCGCGTTCGAGAAATCGCCGACGAAGTACAGCTCGTCGCCCGCGCCCGTATCGCAGCGGAACGTAACGCGGTGGCCGATCTCGAGCGTCTCGCCGCCGCCGATGGGGAGGCTTCGCCACTCGTGAGCGCGCAGGTTCACTGCCTGGTGGCTCGCCGCGGGCGGCGTGGGCGCGTTGCTGTCGAATACGACCTCGCATTCCAGAATATCAGCGGCGCCGCCCGTGCAGCAGTGCAGCGAAACAGGCTTCAGGTAGCACAGTTCCGTATACCCGCCGCCCGAGTTGTCTGCGTCCCATATCTCGAATTCCGGCACCGAATCCAATGGCTGCTCCCTTATGAATCAAAGGCAAATAGATGGTGGCTTCGCGATCAGCTCGCGCCGGCCCCGGTGGCCTGCACGTATCCGATCCGGTACGCACAGTAATACCCGTCGTTCCCGCCGCTGGTAGCCCGGCGAATGGGGCCGGGCTGGAAGGATGACATCCTGCAATTTGCGAACGTGCGGCCGTAGTCGTCAACGAGCGAGCCGACCGTGCCGGCCGTCACATCGCCTGCGAGCGCGTTGATCGCCGATTTCAGGTTCGCCAGGTTCGTCGCTGCCGAGGCGCTCGCGAATTCGTACAGCATACCGGTCTGCACGATAGTCAGTGCGCGTCGGCCTTCGTTGAGTTCGTATTCGCCGTCGATGCCGGGAAATGCCTGGCGTTTCACCGCCAGTTGCGGCGAGCCCGGGGCGATCACCGCGGTTCCGTTGCTCCATCGTGCGTTACCGTCGAATGTTGCGCTGCTCATAGGTTAGTCGTCCTGTGTTTTGGTCTGTCATCTTTTCCCACGGCAGTGTTATTTCGCCCCTACGGGGCTAGGATTTGACTCGCCACCCTTACCCATGGCGTTGCTCGCAGTTGTCATTCTGAGCGTAGCGAAGAATCCTTCGCGCGACAGACGCGCGATCTCTTCACAAGCTTTGGCATCCACTGGATCCACAGCCAGAAAGATTCTTCGTCGCTTCGCTCCTCAGAATGACACCAAGTGGCGTTGTAGTGCTAAACAGCGTTGCCGTGGGCTTTCTTATTTCGCCCCTACGGGGCTGCACCCATACGTGGGGCAGGCTTTCCAGCCTGCCGATTTCCGCCACTCCTTCGCCCCTACGGGGCTCAAGATCCGGCCGGGTGCTCGGAGACATCGGCCGCCCTCGGGTGCCACGGTTAACCGTCATCGGTTGGCCGTGCTACAACGCTCCGGTGCGCTCTCTCTCGGTGTCCTTGCGCGTGAGCTGCCGGTGGCGCGCCGCGCGGCTCGACGCGTTGTAGTTCACTACGATCCTGTGGTCGTTGTGGACTAAGACCGGCGATTCGGCCGCGGTTTCGCCGCCCGCGCGTTCGATCTCGTCGTTCGTGCGCTCGGCGGCCCGCGAAGGCTCCCCGGCCTCGCCGACGCCCGCAAACAGCTCTCTCACCTGTCGATCAATTCTCATCGCTTCCATCGTTATCGATCCTGTATTTCATGATATCCATCGTTCCTGTGTCTACTCCGGACGGTCGGTTCAACTGAGCGAGAATCCACGCCGCCTGGGCAACGGTCAGGCCCCACGGGCTGATGCCCGCCAGCAGGAGCCCGGCCGCCATGCGGTCGAGATAGCCCATCGGCAGGCCGAGCACCGTCCCTGCGACGCCGTTGATTTCATCTGCATCGGCAAGGTCGTCATCGCCCATCCTCAACGCGGCCACGATCAGCCGCCGGCAGACGGTAGCGTCCACCTCGGGCGACTGCTTCGCCGCCTCGGCGAACTCATCAATCGCCGCCGCAAGCTCGCGCTCCTCGGGCGTGGGGGCCGGCGTCAGCCGAAATGCACGCTGATCTTCGTCTGCTTTCATATCCGCAATCTCGCCTTCACGGCACGATCAACGGGCTTCCGCCCCGGTGCCTTCCTTCAGATACCCCGCCTCGATGCCGTCACCGACGGCGATCCAATCGTATCGCGGCGTGCCCCTCGCTTGACTATCGGCGGGATGGCACAGCGTATCCGCGGGCGCAGGCGTCAGCAGCAGATCGAACTCGCCCATGCCGCGCTGAAACCGTCGCACGAGGCGCGTCCACTGGCCCGCATAGCGCGAGTAATACTCCCGCCACGCCGACGGCGAGACTTTGCCCCTGTTGATTTTGAACGCATCCGCGTTGCCGTTCACCGCCGGTCCTCCCGGATCATCCGTATGAGACGGGATTCGTCACGCCGTCGCTCGAGAATGCCTCACCGGTCACACGGTACGCCGCCTCGCGCTTGTGCCCGAGGGCCATCTCGCGTCTCGATACGACCGCGTTGGCGATGTTGATGGTCATCCCGAAGGTCCCGCCGGTCGCATCGTCCGCCGTGAGCGTCAGAGTGGCCGGCGAGCCGAACATCTGCGTCTGCGCGGCCTCGGCCGCGTTGATGCTGGTGAACTCGACGGCCCATTCAACGCCGCCGTCCGTCTCCGCGAGCGCGGTCGGCCAGTTGTCGCTGGCGCCCTCGATCCGCACGAGCTCGGAGCGCTCGCGAATCTCGGCTCGCTTGCAGCCCGTTATCGGCAGCGTGCCGAACGAGCACGAAGCGATATTGAAACCCTGCGTCTTTGCCATTCGTATCCTCGTTTATGAAAACCCGCCGTAATCCGCACCATTATTCTCGAACGACGCAATAGGCGAACACGTCGAAGCGCACGGTTCGCCGCCCGAAGCATTCGCCGCTCTTTTCTCCGACGACCTCGCAGGCGCTCTCGCCCGTCTTGACGACCTCGGCGAAGCGGGCGAGGACGTTCCCGTCGAGCAGTTCCTCGACCTCCGCCGCGAGCTCGAGCAGCCCCTTCGAGCCGCCGCCGCCGAGCAGGAGGGTCTCGTCGCCCCGGCCGCCGCGCAACTGCTGGTAGACGTCGACCGCCAGGCCGATCACCTCGTGCAGCGCATCGGCGGCGTCGGATTCCGTCCGCACGCCCTCGTCGCGGACCACGTAGAACGGCGTCCGCACGGGAAACGCCGGCGGACGGGCCGTCCCGATGCTCACGCCGTCGGAACCGGCGTTCGCACCGATCGCCGGATCATTCAGCATCGTCCGGCGAACATTCTCCAGCAGCACGGCAACTCGCGACTCTGCCACGATGGTCTCCTTGTTCAGGGCTGTGTTATTTCGCCCCTACGGGGCTGGGATTTAGCTCGTCTGCGTTACCCACGGCGTTGCCGTGGGCTGTCGTACTTCGCCCCTCCGGGGCTGCAGCCATACGTGGGGCAGGCTTTCCAGCCTGCCGATTTCCGCACTATTTCGCCCCTACGGGGCTGGGATTTCGCTCGTCTGCGTTACCCACGGCGATGCCGTGGGCTATCTTATTTCGCCCCTACGGGGCTGGGATTTAGCTCGTCAACCTTACCCACGGCGTTGCCGTGGGCTGTCCTATTTCGCCCCTACGGGGCTGCAGCCGCCGCTGGGTGGCACGGGCAACCGTCCTCGGTTGGCCCCTCCTGAGGCGGGCAGGCGTGCTTGCCTGCCGGTGGTCATTCCCATTCGGTCAGGCCGGAGGGCTCTTCGTCGAGCGTCGTCGAGCGTGCGTATTGCGCCGGTACGACGCCCGGCAGCGAGCGCCGGCCGCTGCAAAGGTCGTCCAGCACGCGCTCGGCGTCGCTGCGGATCTTGTCGATGAACGGGTCGAGCCGCCCCCGGCGCTTGCTCATCTCGTAGAACGCCAGGTCGCAGGAGAGATCGCCGACAAGATCGGGCGCGCTCGTGAACGGCACGGAGTATCGGCTCGAAAGTATCGAGTCGATGTGGTTGTCCGCCGTCGCGATCGCGGCCGAGATGAAGGCATCCTCGTCTGAGCCTGCGGCGCCGGACGCGTCGTCATCCACGAAGCCGCGCACGGCGTCACGGCCGAAACGGGCCTCGATATCTGACCTTGTTGAATATGCCATCGTCGTCCCTCGTCTGTTGTCGTCATTGCGTCGTCATTCAGCGATGCAGCGTGTGGCACGGCGTGCGGACGGGCCGCGCCACACGCTGATGAAGACCGTCATCACGTGGTGATGGTCACCCGGACCGCGTATGGCCACAGGCCGTAGCCCACGTTGTAGCGGGCATCGACGCCATACTGGAAGTATCGCCTGGTGAATCCGGCGTCGCTTTCGCCCGTGAGCGATGCGAACTGCACCGGCTGGCGCTCCTGGAAGATGAACGGACGCACCGGGGCATCCACCTTCAGCAGGTGCACGAATCGGTCGGAGGTCGTCGTGGCCGGATCGGTCAGCGTCGGCGCGACGATGACGTCGGCGGCGCCGGCGAGGATGTTAGTCGTGGCTTCGACGACCGGCGACATGAGCGCCTCCTTGAACTTGAACCCGACCGAAGCCGGGCACAGCAGCGCGAGGCCGTCCATCTCTGATACGAATCGCTCGCCCTGGTCGTCGAGGAGGCCCATCATCTGCTTGACGGCCAGCGTGAACATTGCGATGCATTCGGCGGTGGTCGGCTCGGTCGTGTTGTCCGCCGCCACCGTATAGCTCGCGGTGTTGTCCTGGCTGCCGTAATCGCCCTCGACGTGTGCGTTCGAGTAGAAGACGGCCCCGTCGTATGAGGTGTAGCCGGCGGTCGCGCCGCTGTTGAGCAGATCGATGAGCAGCGCATCGGGGTGCTTCTTCGCCCTTCGGGCGAGGTCGCGCACGCGCAGCATTATCTGGCCGGTCTGATCGTCGGCAAGCGAGTCGCGGTCGACGGCGATCGTCGCCTCGTAATGCCGGTTGACGATGGTGTATTCGTGCTCGATGAGTCCTTTCGGGATACGCTCGTCGGTCCATTCGCGCATACCCGGCGCCTGGCCCAGCCAGCCGTACTTCTCGCTCGGGCCCGTCGAGGGCACGTGAGTGGCTATCCGCTGCCACAGCGTCGGCGAGTCCTTGTACGCCTGGAAGAACTGGCTCTTCAGTCCCTTTTCCAAAACAACCGGATCAACAACTTGTCCCATCTTTCATCTCCATTTCTGATAGCCTGCGCGGGCGCGATGCCTGCGCGTGTTATTGGTTATTCTTCGCACGTTGCCGTAATGTGGGCGCTCCACACGCCGGACAGGCCCGATGAGCGGACCCGCCCGCGAGTCGAAGAGGCAGGCGGGCAGGCCCGCGTTCGTCCGCGGCTTCACCCTACGCGGTGACGCCGGTTGCGACGGGGGTGTATCCTTCGATCTCGATCCAGCAGGAGCCGGCCGATTCGATCGCGACGATGCGCCCGCACTTGATGTCGTTCGTCGTGGTGCCGCTGAATGCGACGGTCTGATCGTCCACGACGCACATCTCGGCACCGATATCGGTCGAGATATCGAGCGTCTCGCTCGTGTCGAACAGGAAGACGCCCCTGCGGAAGGCGCGGATTTCGGTATCGCCGTCGTTGTCATCGGCCTCGGCGATTTCCACGGTCTCGTAGGCCACACCGATGAACTGATGGCCCGCCGCGTCCGCCGCGCTCACCGCATAGCCCGTTGCATCGAGGCTCACCAGGCTGCCCTTGTAGATCGTCTGCACAGCCTTGTCCATTCCCACCGACCACAGGACGCCGTCGCGTCGGGCGGTCTCACGGTCTCCGTCTAATGCCGCCATTCATTTTCCCCTTTCATTCACATTTCCGTTTCGAGTATCCGAATTGATTCCCGTGCCCCAAGTGGGCACAACTTCTCCCACGGCGTTGCCGTGGGCTATCTTATTTCGCCCCTTTGGGGCTGATTCCAACGCGGGTCATCCTGTCCCACGGCGTTGCCGTGGGCTATCTTACTTCGCCCCTTCGGGGCTGATTGCAACGCGGGTCATCCTGTCCCACGGCGTTGCCGTGGGCTA
>JAUWKK010000126.1 GCA_030614245.1 Planctomycetota bacterium
CTCCACGGCGATACGTCGAGAAGTATCCGCTCGACAAGGTGAAAGTGCCCGAGAACTTCATCCCCGAATACCCATACAAGGACGCCATCGGCTGCGGTAATGGTCTGAGAGACGAGAAGCTCGCACCGTTCCCGCGCACACCCTATTCCGTGAAGGTGAACAGACAGGAGTACTACGCGATCATCACGCACATGGACGCGCAGATAGGGCGGATGCTCGATGCCCTCGAGAAGTCCGGCAAGGCCGAGAGCACTTACATCTTCTTCAGCGCCGACCAGGGCCTGGCCGTCGGCCATCACGGCCTGATGGGCAAGCAGAATATGTTCGACCACAGCGTCAGAGTGCCCCTCATCGTCGTCGGCCCCGGCATCCCGAAGAACGGGAAGATAACCGCTCCCGTCTACTTGCAGGATATAATGCCATCGACCCTCGAGCTCGCCGGCATCCGGAAGCCCGACCACGTGCAGTTCAAGAGCCTCATGCCCCTGATCGAGCGAAGAGACGGCAGCTCATACGATGCGATCTACGGAGCCTACCTCGCCCTCCAGCGAATGGTGGCCGACGACGATCACAAGATGATCCTCTATCCGAGAATCAAGAAGGTCCTGCTCTTTAATATGAAAGAAGACCCGCTGGAGATGAGAAACCTGGCCGACGACCCGAAGAGCCGACACATCATCAAGAAGCTCTTCAGCACGCTCCTTCAACTTCAGAAGGAAACAGGCGACGGGATTGATTTGAAGAAGGTCTTTCCCGGGCTGTAGGCCGACGCGAGAACGCAAGCCCTGCAAGGGCGGAGTAGTGCCGGGAATCGGCAGGCTGGAAAGCCTGCCCCACGAAGAGATGCTGCCCGACGGACGGATGCTGCTCCACGCAAAGTCCATCGCCCGTTCGGGGCTCTTGCGCTTTTTCGCACGCTTACCGGGGGTTCCGCTCCGCGTCACCCCCGGCTACAACCCGTCGCTCCTTCGGGGCTATCGCCGGCCCGCAACATCCCGCGGTCCCGGGGGATAACGCAACCGGCTCGGCAGGCAGGGATCACGCGCCTTCCACTTCGAGGTACTCGACGAGCGCTCCATCCTGCATGAAATACGCGATGCGAATGCCCTCGGCGGCCTCGATCGGCTGGACGACGACGTCCTTGCCCGCGAGCTCCGCGTCGAGGTCGTCCACTGCGAACGAAATATGCGGCATCTTCGCCACCGGCGTGTCGGCGAGCGGGCTATCGGGCTTCAAACGCACCCACTCGACCTTGTTCGGGTCGTCGTCCGGGTTCGTGCCCCAGACACGCAGATTCTCGAAGTACATCTCACCGGGCTTCTCGGTGTCGGTCACGAGACCAATGTGATGGAATGTTCTCACGGACATCTCCTTTGCTCATGTGAAACAACGCTTCGCGCCTGCCCGCCGGGGCGGGTTCAGTCGAGTTTTATGGTCGAGATTGTATATGGCTTGTTGAATTTCGTGTTGACGGTGGCGAACGTTCCGGGCTCCTTGCCGGCGACGGGCCAGTCCATGTTTGAGACTATGACTTCATTGCCCCGGACGATGACCTCGCAGGGCTGGTCGAGGGCACCATTGGAGCCATCGCTATCGGGGTTGACCGCAAGCGTCTCGACCGAGCCGTCCGGCAGGATTACCTGCACGGCATTGGCAATGGAATCGGCCACGTATATCTTGCCGGTGCGGAGATCGCAGTATATCCCGTCGCACGACTTCATGCAATCGGCCTTAGCGAATATCTCGTTCGAGGTCACCTTGCCGTCCTTGTCGAAGACGAGCTTGTGCGTGGTGCCGTCGGCGAAGTTGCCGATGTAGAGGTTCCCCTTGCTGTCGAATGTGAGGCCGTCGGCGCCGAAGGGTATGTCGGGGTTGAAGGTCTTGATCGTGGCGATCAGGTGCTGGTCTTCGGTGCCGGGCTTGACTTCGACGCCCTCCTCGCCAAGCTTGAAGCGGAAGACGCCGCTGACCAGCGGCTTGGCCTCGATGTCGCAGATCGTCTCGCTGACGTAGACGTATCCCTCCCGAATGATTACGGCGTTGGCGACATTGAAGCCCGACGCGACGGTTACGGCCTTCCCGGGCTTGCCGTCCTTCATCTCGATCCGCAGGAGGCGTGACTTGTGCAGCAGCGGCTTGCCCGGCTCCTTGCCATCGGTGAACTGGCTGTCCGCCAGGTAGATATCGCCCGACGGTGCGACACAAATGCCCATCGGCCTGCACGCACCCGTCTCGGGATGCACCGGCACCGTGTGGAACGGCTCCACCTTGTTGTCCTTTGTGATCTTCACGAGCACGGCCGGCGAAGACTTAATGTTGTAGTTGGGAACCGACAGGATGATGCTGCCGTCGGGCATGAGGGCCATGCCGTCGGGCGTGTTGCAGTTGTCCGGCAATTCGACGAGCAATTCGGCTTTCTTCGGTGTCTTCGCTTTGGGTTCCGCAGCCGGCGGCGCGCATCCGACCGCCACAAGCATGCCCGCCACCAGAACACTGGTAATCGTCAGTCTCAGTACCTTCACCATATCAGGCCCTCCTCTTCAAGAATACTACACTATCATTGCCGGCACGGTGCCGTTTCCGCTTAATCGGGAATCACCGCCAGTTTCTTCCGCTCCCGGCCCACCGCATCCGCGACTATCATCGCGTCCACGATGATGTCCGAAGTGACTTTGAAACAGTGGTTTGCGCAGAGCGACCCTTCCCCCGCACAGACAAGGCCGATCGGCCTGAGGCGACCTCGCGATACACCCTCGAGATTCAGGTCCGCGAATGTGACCGGCAGATCGACGGAAATGGCAAAATCGACGACCTCGTACAGATACTCGGTCTCAACGTCCTCGTCCAGGCAGAGCTGGGTGACCACGCCGAACGCGACTTTCTCGCCGTGCATCAGGTTGCTGCACTCGGGGAATGACGTTAGGATGTTGCCGATCATGTGCGCGGTAGCCAGCCCGCCGCTCTCGAAGCCGAGCCCGGAGAGCAGGACGTTGGCCTCGACGACCTTCTCGACGGCGGGCGTCACGACGTTCAGCTCGACGGCTCGCTTAGCCTCGACGCCATGATGCATAAGCGTCTCGAAACACAGTTGTGCAATGGCGACTGCGGCGGCAGTGGGCACGCCGCCGGCGAGGTTCAGCGCGCGCGTCTTGAGCGCCGCCTCGGTCTCGATCCACGTCGCCAGAGCATCGCCCATTCCCGACTTGAAGGCCTGGACCGGGCCGTTGGCGATCACCCCGGTGTCGACCATCACGAGATCAGGATTCTGCGGCCAGCAGACGAACCCGAGGAACTGATGGTTGTCGTCGTACCACACGGTAGCGGCGCTGGTGGGCGAATCGTTGGACGCGATAGTCGGGCAGGTGCCCATCTTCAAGCCTGCCTCGACGGCGGCCGCCTTGCCGGTGTCGAGGGCCTTCCCGCCACCGAGGGCGATCATCACGTCGACGCCTTCGTTCACGGCGGTCTGCGCGCCGCGCGATGCCTCTTGCTTCGTGCACTCGCCGTTGAACTCGACGTCCACTACCTGGAGATCGGAACCTTTCAGGCTCGCGAGGACGGTCTCGCCCACGATCCCTTTCACTGTCGAATCCCAGAGCGTCAGCGGCTTCTTGCCCAGAATGGCGACATACTCGCCTATCTCGCGCAGCACGCCTTTGCCCTGTACATACTTTCGGGGGGAAATCAGAACGCTTTTCATCTTGACGGTTCTCCCTGCAACGAACCCAGGTAACTCGCCCTCGGGCGGGCAGGCCCTCCATAGGCGATGCATCATACAAAGGAGCGCCCGGGCATGCAACGATTTTGTTAGCCTCGTGGGGCAGGCTTTCAGCCTGCCGATCTATTGAATTAGCAGCCTGGAAAGGCTGCTCCACGTGTCTACACCGCCACTTCCTCCAGCGCCAGCCTCACCTCTTCGTCTTTTCGTGCATGGTCCCAGCCAAGCCTGGCTGCCGCTATGCCGGCCAGTTCTTCGAGCACGTCCTCACTTGCCTCGCCCAGGATGGCTATCAGGCTGCGACGGCATATCAGGTCGGTCAGATGCTCGACGTACTCGTCGGCCACGATTCTATCGATCTCGCCGACGGTGTATCCGGGATGTGATTCGAGCGGCGTTTCGGCGTCGGGCTCGAGCTCGGCTGCGTATTCCTCCGCAAGCGTGCCGTATCGGTCGAGCAGCGTCGCGATGCTGTCAGCGGGGTGGCCGGACATCTCTGCGACGCGTTCGATCTATCGAGCTCTTGCGGCTTCATCCGAGGGGAAATCCCTTCCGCCGCCGAGCGGAATGTGCTCGGTCGAAGTCTTTCTCTCGACGCCGAGGCGTGACATTATCGCGTCGGCCGTCTGTTCGGCGAAGGCTCTGAAAGTCGTCAGCTTTCCTCCAATCAACGACAGAACCGGGAACGTGCGGCCGCCGTCCGGCTCGGTCGTCTCGATGCTGTGATCGCGGCTCGTCTTGCCGCTGAACTCGCCCGACGCCGCCGGAAGCGGTCGAACGCCGCAGAACTTGTAGACGACGTCGCCGCGCGAGACCTTGAGACCGGGGAAGACGTCTCTCAACGTCTCGAACATGTAGCTGATCTCGTCCTCGTCGCAGCGGGCTTCGTCAGGGTCGTCGACGTGGATGTCGGTCGAGCCCATTATCACCTTGTCCATGAAGCCGAAGACGATGCAGACGCGGCCGTCGCCGTGCTCGTAGTAGACCATCTGACCGCCGAGCGCATCGAACAGCTCCCTGTTGTCGATGACGAGATGCGAGCCTTTTGTGCCGCCCATGAACTTCGTCTCCAGGCCGATGGCGGCATTGGCGACATCCACCCACGCGCCGGTCGCATTCACAAGAACTTGCAGTTTGACCGGGACGCTCTCGCCGCTGACTTCGTCCTTGAGTACAACAGCATCCTTTTCGGCGCCGTCAAGCCGGACGTAGTTCAGTGCCCGGCAGTTCGGGTTGGCCTTCAGCGCATCCTGGATCATCTCGATGCAGAGCCGTTCGGCCTGAGTGATTCGCGCGTCCCAGTAGGTTGCGGCGGCCACGATATTCGGATTGAGCCCTGGGATATCACGGAGAGCTTTCTGCTTCGACGACAGGTAATTCCTCGGTGTCCTGCGGTGCTTTCTGGTGACGAAGTCGTAAAAGGTCAGCCCGCCCTTCACGATCATCGCCCCCCGGCCGCCGGGCTTGACGGGCAGCCCGAAGAAGATGAGCGGCGACTTTATCATCCCGCCAAGCCACGAGAATAGCGGGATCGTCGTCCTCAGCGGCGACACGTAGTGCGGGGCGTTGTCGATCAGCAGGTTGCGTTCGTGCAGCGCTTCTCTGACGAGCCTGAACTCGGCATTCTCGAGATAGCGCAGCCCGCCGTGGATCATTCGCGATGACTTCGAACTTGACCCGGCGACGAAATCCGACTTGTCGATCAGCAGGCAATCAACACCCTGCAATGCCAGCTCGCGGAACAGGCCGATGCCGTTGATGCCGCCGCCGGCGATCACGACGGGATACTGCGGATTATCCTTGATGCCTTGCCATCTCTCGTTGCGGTTATTCATTATGTGTCTGTTGCTGCCTGCTCTGAAAGTTGATGGAAGGCGACGTGGGGCAGGCTTTCAGCCTGCCGATTCATGCATTTGCAGCCTGGAAAGGCTGCACCACATTCATGCCCAGAAGCCGTCGGTCACCTTCCCGTCCCAGTGTTCCATCGAGATCGGATACTTGCCGTACATGCGCAGCGCATGGAGCATCGCCAGGTAGTTGCCGGGCTTGACGCCCGAGTGGATCGTGTTGCCTGACGAAAGTATGAACCCGCCGCCGGGCGCGCCGTTACGGATGGCATCTTTCGTCTCTTCTATCACATCCTTCACCGAACCGAACGTCAGCGTATGCGCACAATCGACATTGCCCTTGAACGCAATGCGGTCGCCGTATTTCGCCTTCATTTCGGCCAGGTCCATTCCGGCCGTCGGATCGATGGGATCGAGGCAGTCGATGCCGGAATCGACGATCATATCCATTATTGGCCTGATGTTGCCGTCGGTGTGCTTGATGACGTAAAGGCCGAGGTCTTTGAACCCGCCCATGACACGCTTAAGGCCGGGATAGAGAAACTTCTCGAACCATTCCGGCGAGATGAACGGCTGGCGGGACGAGGAGTAGTCGTCACCTGTAAAGACGAAATCGGCACCGCGTGCGGCGACTTCCTTCGCCATCTCGAGATTGATCGCCACTGACAGCTCGACCAACCCTTCGACGAGTTTCGGGCAATCGACGAAGGCCATCATCAGCTCGGTGAATCCGAGCAGGTATCGCGGCAGCGAGAAGACGTCGTTCAGATGCACGCCGATAGCCTTCTTGCCCTTGAACTGCTCGACGGTCGCCTCGATGCCGGCGTACCGGTCGTCGGCGTGCGGATCGGGCGGCTCGTATCGTTCGAGGTCCTCGAGCGTCCCGATCGGGCCTTCGATGGGGAACGTGTCCTCCTCGCCGGTGTATTGCCGCGTGATGCCCCATTCGTTCTTCCAGAGATCAGGCCCGACCTGCTCCTTCTTGAAGTCCGGCGACGTCAGGATCGCATCCCATTCCATCCGGATGACGAACTCCTCGTACGAACAGCCCGGGCAGAGCATCTCCCTGACCTTGCGATCGACCGCCCACTCGAAGTGCGGGATGCGGTCAGGCTCCTCGTTCCGCAGGACAGCCATGACGCGTTCAGCCGAAGTCATCTCGGCCATTAAGAAGGCCCTCCAGTGCCATTCTGCTTCAGCCGGTAGCGAATAATACCGAAGCACAGCCGGCCTGTCAAACGATTTCGGTGCGGATATTGGGAAGTCCATCAAGAAGCCGCTCGTTGGCACGCCTGCCAACTGAACCGTTATACAGATTCCGCCACAGAACGAGACATGTGAACCGGGATGACGCGCCCCACGGAGCTGTCATTCAACGAGAACAGGCTCGAGAAGCCCCATCGACTTCAAGGCTTTCTTCAGCCTGTCGAACTCCTCTTCGACCTTGTAGGGGCGGTTCGCGAACCGCCCCTACGAGCGTGTGCGCGCAGCGCAGAGCCACCGCGGCATCGCCCTCAGACAGGGCGTCCCTGATGCCCGATATCCGTTCCGGGGCATCCGCGTCGCGGGCCGGCTGCCATGCTACTTCGGGTATTCCGCGACGTTGATGTTCTTGAACGAGAGATTGTTTGTCGGATCCTGCCCATGGATGCTGCCGGCTCCGGGCTGTTCGCAGCGGCCATTGCGGGGATTGCGGTTGGGTTTGCGGTTGTCCGTCCAGTCGGCCGTCTGGTAGCCGTTCACCCACACGGCCAGGTGATTCCCGTGGGCGATGATCGTCTTCTTGAACCATTCCCCGTCGTTCGTGACAACCTTTCGTGCGGGCTGGTAGGCATAGAGCCCTCCCGTGCCGTAGTCGACAGGCTTGGTGCGGTCGTCGTCTTTCCACTGATTCTTGATCTGCGATTCGTATCCGGCCCAGAACCCACCCGGAACGCACCTGAAGAATATCCCGCTGTTGAGCCATTTGCCGTTGCTGATGATGTCCATCTGCAAGCAGAAATCGCCCCACACGCCCTCGGTCTGGATGTCGCCGTGCCCGTTCTTC
>JAUWKK010000067.1 GCA_030614245.1 Planctomycetota bacterium
ATCCAGCGCCATGCCGTCGGGCGTGGGGCAGATGTCCGGCAGTTTCAGAAAGAGCTTAGGCGTCTTGAGGGTCTCTTCTTTCGGTTGGGCCGCGGGAGGGCTGCAACCGCCGGCCATCGCAAGAAATGCTGCACAGACGGCAATGTGGAGCAGCCTTTCCAGGCTGCTGATTAATTGCATTGGCAGGCTGAAAGCCTGCCCCACATCGCGCAGCCGCAAACACGCCGCAGAACTATTCACTCGGTCATGCATCGTCGTTCCTCCTATGCCGAAAAAGGGAGTTGAAAGTAGATAGGAGAGCAGGCGAAAAGAAAAGACTTCCATCTTTCGCCTTTCGCCTTTCAACTTTCCCCTATCACCTTTCTCTAAAGTCACAAGCCACGGCGGATACCCATCGTGACTTCGCATCTTAGCGACAACGCCACGCTCATGCAATACTGAAGATGAGTTTTTTTTCGCGGGATACGCGAAGAGTGGAACGGCGTGTTCATCTCGCAGCCCCTGCTTCCGGACAACAGGATTCCTTGGGAGGGCGTTTCTGAGGACGATCGACAGGCCCCACCGCTTCCACCATCGAGCATCTCCCCCGGACGGGCCGCGTTCCAATGGCAAGAACTTTGACATATCCAAACATGATGCCGACCGGTGTAAATCGGTGGGGAAATAGTAGGCGGGACGGTGCAGGGCCATTCGGGAGCCGCTGAACACCGCAGCAGTGGGTGAATTGGAATCTCGCCGCAATGGGTGTAGAATGTCAATGGTTGAATATTTGGTGCGATTGCGGTGGGACCGCTCGCGTAGGAACGGGTTTAGAGAATTTGACTGCAACGAAACGCACAAAGGAGGGGATCATGGGCCTGTTCAGTGATATTGAGAGAACGGTAACCGACGGTCGTTCAGTCGGGGAGGCCGTGTGGGCTGTCTTGGACCGGAGTCCTCGTCCCGAGTTCAGCCGAGTGCGGACCGTGCTTGAGGAGTGGTTCGGTGCTTACCCACGCGCCGAGCGTGAGCAACTGCGCCGGCGTTTGAAATCACGACGAGACCACAATTTCAACTCAGCATTCTTCGAGCTTTATCTCCACGCCTTCTTGATGCGTGAGGGGTTTGAGGTCGAAGTCCCTCGTTCCACAAGAAAGTGCAAAACGATTTACGATTTCACAGTACGTAGGGAAGGAGAGTTGGCTTTCAAATTGGAGGCAAAATGTGTTGAACCAGAGAAGGAGCATTCTTCACAGGACAGGTACTTCAGACAGGTTCACAATGCTCTACAGGATGTCGACAGCCCTTCTCTAGCCTTCGGCCTGACCGTTGAGGGCCAATTCGCTGTGCAGCCCCCATACCGAAAGATCGCCAGGGAATTCGGTAGTTGGCTTCGTGAGAGCACTTCTTCGGTAGTCGCCCTTTTGAAAGAGGGACGTGGTCACAGCAAATTGCCATTCTTCCAAACGGAAGAAGCGGGGGCGCTGTTGCGCGCAACACCGATTTACCTCAGGTCCCCTGACTGTGAGTCTAACAACTCGATCGTCATATGGTTTCCTGTGCTGCGGTGGCCGCAGACGGATCGCAAATTGCGTAAAGGCCTGAAGAACAAGGCGTCGAAGTATGGCAAAATGTCCGTTCCTTATGTGGTTGCTGCCTCTGTCGGCGAGATTTGCGACGATGTCGGGATCCAGAATGCCCTTCTGGGTGACGAAGGGTTCATGTTTGGCGGTGGCCCAGCCGGGCCGCAAACCGGGGCTGTGGCCTACAGGGAGCGCAACGGATTTTGGTGGGGGCCGGACGGGGCACAAAACACGCGGGTCAGCGCGGTGTTCATCGTATCTGAACTGTTCCCTTGGTCAGTGTCGGCACAAGAGCCGGTCGTCTATCACAACCCCTGGGCTCAGAATCCCCTCCCGATTGAGACGTTGCGTTTTACTCAGAAGGTCGCGGACCCAGTGTCCGGCAAGTTTATGACACGAGAAGGAATTTCGGTGTCGGAGCTATTCGGGCTGCCAAAGGGGTGGCCTCGGACAGATGCGGCTATGGACCAAGGACACGGAGAATAGTCTACCCCTTCCCTTTTCCGCCTATTTCCTATCTCAATGCGAACAATGCCACATTGACTCACTCCATCTGCCTAATCTTCGGTTCCATCCCCCCCCTCCCCCCAAGCCAACCGGCCATCGTCCACGATATTGCATTGGCGGGCGGTTTCAGTTATCGCATGCGGGCCGGGAACGACAAGTGAACGATGACAGGAGCGTATGATGGATTTTGGAGGTAAGACCGCCTTGGTGACCGGCGCCGCCGGTGCCATCGGCAAGGGCATAGCCTCCGGTTTCTGCAAAGGCGGCGCTCGGGTTTTCATCACGGACATCAATCAGGAAGCCGTTGACGCCGCGGCGAAGGAGATATCCGCGGAGGGGTGGCACGTTCAAGCAGAGCTTGGACGTGGACCGAGCACGGCCAACGGAAGACCGTTGACCGTGGCACCCGGCGGATTGCAGCCCTGTAAGGGCGAGGTAGAATAGCCCACGGCCCTGTCCGCCTTCGGAGGGAACGCCGTGGGACAAGTTGGAACGTAATACCTAAAGCCCTGTAAGGGCGAGGTAGAATAGCCCACGGCAACGCCGTGGGATGAGTTAGAGCGTAATACCTTAAGCCCTGTAAGGGCAAAATAGAATCGCCCACGGCAACGCCGTGGGACAAGTTGGAGCGTAATACCTAAAGCCCTGTAAGGGCGAGGTAGAATAGCCCACGGCAACGCCGTGGGATGAGTTGGAGCGTAATACCTTAAGCCCTGTAAGGGCGAGGTAGAATAGCCCCCCGCAACGCCTGCGGCCATCGACATAATGATGAGGACGGTCGGCGATACGATGGGCGTGAAGGCATCGGGCGGCGTCAGATCGTGGGAGACTGCCGTAGGCTATCTGGAGCAGGGCTGCAAGCGGCTCGGAGTAGCATCGACTGAGAAGGTCCTCGACGGAGCATCCGAATGACGGGCACAATGAAGGCGATAGTCTATTACGCTCCGGGTGATATCAGGCTCGAGACGATTCCCGTCCCATCGTGCGGCGATGACGAGATTCGCGTGAAGGTGGACGCCTGCGCCGTCTGCGGCACCGACCTGAAGTCGCAACTGCACGGCAACCCGAGGATCGAGGCCCCGAACGTGATGGGGCACGAGTTCACCGGGCTCGTCGAGAAGGTCGGCTCGAAGGTCGAGGGCTTTTCGACCGGCGACAGAATCGTCATGGCCACGTCTATTTCCTGCGGCGAATGCTATTACTGCAAGCAGGGCTGGACGAACCTCTGCGCCGATCTGGCGCCTATGGGATTCAGTTATCCCGGCGGAATGGCGGAATATGTCACCATCCCCGAGCGTGCGCTGCGCAACGGCCACGCAGTCAAGGTGCCCGAAGGCGTCAAGCCCGAACACGCCGCGCTGGCCGAGCCGGTCAGTTGCACCGTCAATTGTGCCCACAACTGCAATCTGCAGCGGGCCGATACCGTCGTCGTGATCGGTGCCGGGCCGATGGGCATAATGAACGCCTGCATCGCCCGCGAGTTCGGCGCCGCGAAGATCATCGTAGCCGAGATAAACGACGCCAGGCTGAACCAGTGCGAGGCGTTCGGCTTCGACCTGCTGGTCAATCCCGCCGAAGCGGACCTGCTGCAAGTCGTCAGGGACGAGACCGGCGGCATCGGAGCCGATGTTGTGATCGTGGCCGCACCGGCTGCACAGCCCCAGGAACAGGCTCCGGCGATGGTCAGAAAGCGCGGAACCGTCTGTCTCTTCGCATCATTGCCGGTCGGCAGGAGCATGCTCTCGCTCGACAGCAGGGTAGTCCATTACGGGGAGGTCAGGATTGTGGGGACGAGCGATTCGACCCCGGATCACGTCGCGAGGGCCGTCGAGCTGATCGCGGGCGGATCGCTGCCCGTCGACAGGCTGGCAAGCCATATCCTCGGCCTGGACGAACTGCCGAGAGCTTACGAATTGATGCAGAGCGGCGAGTCGTTGAGGGTCGTCCTCAAGCCGTAGCGGGAAAGCTCGCCGCGGACCGGAGTATCGGAAGATGGATTTGAATCTCAAAGGCAAGGTTGCCCTCGTGACGGGCGGCTCTCGCGGCTTGGGCAAGACGATCTGCCTGAAGCTCGCCTCCGAGGGCGTAAACGTCGCCGTCAACTATTGTCGAAGTGCCGACGAAGCCGCTGAAGTCGTCGGGGAGATGAAGAGCACGTGCGGCGTCGATGCAATCGCCGTTCAAGGGGATGTCTCCAGCGAAGCCGACGTTATCGCGATGTTCGACAGGGCCGAGGATGAATTCTCGCAGGTCGACATCCTCGTAAACAACGCGGGTATATGCCCTGTCTCGCTCATCAAGGACATGCCGGCGGAGACGTGGACGCGGACTATCGCGACTAATCTGACGGGCACGTTCCTGACATCCCGCGAGATGATCAGAAGGCTGCTCGCCGCCGATCGCCCGGGGCGGATAGTCAACGTCGCCTCTCAGGCCGCCTTCAACGGCTCGGCCACCGGGAAGGCCCACTATTCGGCCAGCAAGGCCGGCATCGTAATGCTCACGGTCTCACTTGCCTATGAGGTGGCGGCGAATAACATCCGCGTGAACGCCGTTGCTCCGGGGATGATGCACACTGAGATGACGGCCGAGACGCTCAGGGTCAACGCAGAGAAGTACAACAAGAAAATCCCGCTGGGCCGCGTCGCCGAGACGGAAGAGATAGCCGAAGTCATCAACTTTCTGGTCTCTGACAGAGCAAGCTACATCACGGGTGCAACGGTCGACGTCAGCGGCGGAATGCTCATGCGATAAAAAGCGCGCCGGCGGCGTGAGATTGTCTTGACTAATCCGCCGCGTCGAATAGAATACGGCACGCGGGTACATTCGATTTCTGGGCAATTGAACTGCTGACGGCGACCAACAAAATTCAGTATCCAGTAAACAGTGGCTAGTGGCCAGTGGAAGAGCAGAAGTATCAGTGCCCTGTCTTACTGATAACTGATAACTGCTTGGAAGCTGATGCAGCCGCCGGCTGCACAGTGGGGTCAGGTTTTCACTCATAGCGGAGGATTGCAGCATGTCGAGTAGTGTAAGAATTCGGTTGAACGTGATGATGTTTCTGCAGTACGCCATCCACGCCGTGTGGATTGTCCAGTTGGCGGCATATCTGGGGGGCAAGGGCTTCTCCGGAACGCAGATCGGCTGGGCGGGAAACACGGTCGCTCTGGGGTGCGTGCTGGCGCCTATCTTCGTCGGCATGATTGCCGACCGCTTTTTCGCCGGCGAGAGGGTGCTGGCTATCCTGAACTTCGCTGGTGCGGCGCTGCTGCTCTACGCCTCGACGATCACCAACCCGTGGATGCTTTTCGGCGTCCTGCTCGTGCAGCAACTGTGCTACATGCCCACGTGGGCCATCACCAACTCCATCGCCATCGCCAACTGTGAAGACACCGAAAGGGACCTGCCGCCCATTCGCGTGTTCGGGTCGATTGGATGGGTTGCCACGCTGCTGTTCGGCCTTATCTGCGCGAAGGAACTCAACGTTTTCGGCATTACAACCGTGAAGATGCTCGACATTCCCTGGGATGCCACGAGTAAGCCAATGGTGGCCGGTGCCATCCTCAGCGTCGTCGCCGGATTGTTCGCTTTCGCCCTCCCCCACACGCCGCCGCCAGCCGCTGGGAAGAGGTTCTCGATCTCCGACGTGTTGGGCCTGAAGGCCCTGGCACTGATGAAAAACCGCAGCTTTGCCATATTCATCATCGTTTCGATGCTGGGGATGATTCCCTTCGCAGCCTACTGGACCTTCTTCAGCCTCTACCTGAAGGAGCTGGACGTCGGGCTCATCACCGGGACGATGCACATGGGGCAGTTCGTCGAGATATTCGCGATGTGGCTGCTCTTGCCGATCGCGCTGAAGAAGTTCGGTGTGAAATGGACGCTCGTCGTCGGCACTGCCGCACTGGTACTGAGGTACATCTGCTTCATGTTTGGCAACGGCGACGAGTTGATGTTCCTGAACTATGCCGGTGTCGCAGTGCATGGAATTATCTTCCCGCTATTCTTCGTGACGGGGTATATCTACGCCGACCAGATCGCTCCAAAGGAAATCCGCTCCCAGGCTCAGGCACTGGTCATGTTCGTGACCTTCGGCGTGGGGATGCTCCTGGGCAACTGGGTCAATGGTATGATCGTCGACGCCGGATGGGGCTGGCGCACTGTCTGGACGATTCCTGCCATCAGCTCCGCAGTGCTGATGGTGCTGATGATCCTGTTCTTCCACATTCCACACAAGAAAGCAGAAGGCACCGAGGAACAAACCGCAGCGTAACGATACTGAATAGGCCGTCCTCGCTGCCCCATAACGGCAGGGACGGCTGAAGTTTGCACTGCCCACTGCCGCAAGGAGGGTAATATGCTCAATTACCTCCTTGGCACCGCCAACGGCGGAACGGTCTCGAAGGCCGCGCTATTCGATCTGGATGGCCGCGAGATCGCGGTCGCCTCGCGCAAGGTCGAGTCGCTTGCACCGCAGACCGGCTGGTCGGAGCGCGACGCCGAGAAGATATGGGAGGCGACCGCCGGGGCGATCAAGGAGGTGATGGAGAACTCCGGCGTGGCCCCCGGCGACGTCGCCTGCGTTGCGTGCTCGGGCCACGGAAACGGCCTGTATCTCGTCGACAAGGCCGGCGTCCCGGTCCGTAATGCCATCTATTCGACCGACAACCGGGCGCGGAAGTATGTCGACGAATGGCTCGAGAAGGGTCTCGGGGTGGCGATGCGGCCGAAGACGATGCAGAGCATCTGGCCCGCCCAGCCCAATGCCATCCTCAGGTGGCTCAAGGATAACGAACCGGACGTGATGGAGAGGGCCGCGTGGGTGCTGATGTGCAAGGATTACATCAGGTTCCGCCTCAACGGCGTGATCCAGGCGGAACTGACGGACATGTCGGGCACGAGCCTGTTGAACGTCGGAACGGGCGAATACGACGTGGACGTGCTGGAAGCCTTCGGCCTGGCGGATATCCGCGATATGCTGCCGCCGCTCGTCGGCACGGCGGATGTCTGCGGCAGCGTAACGGCGCAGGCCGCGGCCGAGACGGGCCTCAACGAAGGCACGCCCGTTGCCGGCGGAATGTTCGATATAGACGCCTGCGGACTCGCATCCGGCATGACCGACGAAAGCCGGCTCTGCATGATCGTCGGAACCTGGGGCAACAACCAGTACATCTCCAAGACCCCCGTGGCCGACGAAGACGTCTTCATGACATCCTGCTACAGCATCCCCGGGTACTACCTGATGCTCGAAGGCAGCGCGACCTCGGCTACCAACCTCGAATGGTTCGTCACGCAGTTCTTCCAGGAGGAAGAGGCGAAGGCGAAGCAGCAAGGCAAGTCTGTTTACGATCTCTGCAACGAGCTTGTCGGCAGCACGAAGCCGGACGAAAGCAAGATCGTCTTCCTGCCGTTCCTGTACGGCTCAAATGCGAATCCCGATGCGAAATCGTGCTTCGTCGGCCTGGATGCCTGGCACACGAGGGCGCATGTGCTGCGGGCAATATACGAGGGCGTCGTCTTCGGACACATGACGCACGTCGACCGCCTGAGAAAGTTCCGCGACATGCCCGGCTCGATCCAGCTCACCGGTGGGGCGGCCCGAAGCGAAGTGTGGGTGCAGATATTCGCCGATTGTTTCCAGGTCCCCGTCGAGACGCCGGACGCAACCGAGCTCGGTGCATTAGGAGCGGCCATCGCGGGGAGCGTCGCCGTCGGCTGCCATGCGGGCTACGATGAAGCCGTCGAGGCGATGGTACACTTCTCCGGGCGCCAGGACCCCGACCCCGAAACGAAAGACGTTTACGCAGCGAAGTACCGGCGATACAAGAAGGTCATCGCTGCACTCGATCCTATCTGGAAGGAACTGGCTTGAGGAATTCATTAGGCCACCAAACAGAAGAGGAGCGAAAATGGGACAGAACAGTGGAATGAGCAGGCGAGCACTGCTCCAGACCGCCGGTGCCGCAACAGTGGGTATGGCGATGGGCGGCTGCGGCGCCGAAGCCAAGAAAGCGCCAAAGGCATTGCCCAAGTTCAAGAACGCCGATTTCTATGACAAAGACGGCAAGTTCATCTTGGAGAAAGGCAAGGAAGCGTACATCGCGTTGATGGAGTATCACGGCTATCCCGTCACGGATAACATCCGCAAGGGTCTGTGGGTCTCCGACTACGGCAAGGGCCAATTCACCAAGCTCGGACTGGCCGCGATAGGCTACCTCAACGAGCACGAAGGCTGCTACCTGGGACAGGACCTGTTCCTGCTGCCGAACCAGATGCTGCCCGAGCACCATCACATGAAGACGGATGCCGCTCCGGCCAAGCTCGAGGGCTGGTACGTGCGCCACGGCATTTCTTACACCTACGGCGAAGGCGAAGAGACGAAGGACATGAAAGCCGTCATACCCGATCTCGAGAAGAAATACGTGAGCGTGAAGCACGAGACGATCCTGAAACCGGGCGAATCGACCGTGCTGAACAGAAAAGAAGCACGCCACTGGCAGTTCGGCGGACCGGAAGGCGCGATCCTCACGGAATGCGGCTCATTCCACGACAACAAGGGCGTGGTGCATTCCGACACGACACTCGTGTTCCCGTAGCCCGGCCAGGCAATCGGAAGTATCGGTTGGCCCCGCGAAGGGCCTTGCGGCTCTATTGCTGACCGAACCGCGGCATGCTACCTCGCGGAGTATGGATCGGCTGCATCCCGCATCCCGTCACCGACGAAATTGAAAGACAGCACGGTCAGCACGATGAAGATCACCGGCATCATCAGCCAGGGGTAGATCGTCACGGCCTTGACGTCCATGCAGTCCTGGAGCATGACTCCCCAGCTTACGACGGGCGGGCGGAGGCCCAGGCCGAGGAAACTCAGCGACGTCTCGCCGAGGATCATTGCCGGAATGCTCAGAGTGAGCGCCACGATGATGTGGCTGGTGAAGCCGGGCAGGAGGTGGCGGAAGAGAATCCGCGCGTGGCTGGCGCCGATCAGCCGGGCCGCCGTCGCGTAGTCTTCTTCGCGCAGCGAGAGAATCTTGCCGCGCACGACGCGTGCAAGAGACGGCCAGCCAAGCAGGCTCAGCACTATAGTTATCGCAAAATAGACGCGCAGGGGCGACCAGTCGGACGGCATGGCTGCGGCAAGAGCAAGCCAGAGCGGCAGCCGGGGGAACGAGTTGATGATCTCGATGGCGCGTTGGATGAGCGTATCGACGGTTCCGGAGACATACCCCGAGATGCCGCCGATCGTCATACCCAGAACGAACGTGAATGCGACGCCGATCAGCCCTACCGACAGCGAAATCCTCGCACCATAGATGATGCGCGTAAGGATGTCCCGGCCATGCTTGTCAGTTCCGAGCGGATAGAACGTCGGGGCGATGGGTGGCACGTTCAAGCCCGGCTTGGACGTGGGCCGGGCACGGCCAACGGATGACCGTTGACCGTGGCACCCCGTGGCCACCCATTTGTGATACTTTGCCGTATCGACGCCCAGCAGGTGCCGTTCCATCGGGATCAGCCCCCAGAGCTTGAAGGGCTGCCCCCTGACGAAGAATCCCAGCGGGACAGGATCGTTGCGGTCTTCCTCGTAGCTCTTCCTGAACGTGATGGGATCGACGCTCAGTTTCATTGTATGAACGTAAAGCCCCTTCGAGAAGCTGAACCGCAGAAGCTGCGGCGGGCAGTACATGTGGTCGAGGTCTCTCTCATTCGGCACAGACGGCGACAGGAACTCCGCGAAGATAGCCAGGAAGTAGAGCACGGCCAACACAAACAGAGCCCTCATCGCGAGTTTGTGCCGTCCAAAGCGCAGGCGGATCAGTTGCCATTGCGACAGTGCGGCCAGGGATATCTGTGTGGGGCGGGCTTTCAGCCTGCCAATCCAATCAATCAGCAGCCTGGAAAGGCTGCTCCACATTCTTGCATTCGCGCGAGAGGAGTTCATCGCGCGCCTCCCTTGAACCGAATCCGCGGGTCCAGCCACAGCAGCAGCAGATCGCTGACGAGCGTGCCGAGCACACCCAGCCGGCTCAAGACCATCAGCATCGAGCCGGCGAGGTACATGTCTTCGCTGAACAGCGCTTGGAGTAGGAGCGGGCCGACGGTGGGCAGGCTGAGCACCATCCCCACGATGGCACCGCCGGAGACGAGTTGCGGGAACAGGCCGCCTATCCCGGAGATGAACGGGTTCAGCGCCATTCTGACCGGATACTTCAGCAGCAGTTTCATCGGGCGCACGCCCTTGGCCATCGCCGTGATTACGTAGGGCTTCTTCAACTCGTCCAGCAGATTCGCCCGCATGACGCGGATCATCCCGGCAGTGCCGCCCACACCCAGCACTACGACGGGAATCCAGATGTGCCCTAATAAGTCCAGCACC
>JAUWKK010000404.1 GCA_030614245.1 Planctomycetota bacterium
CTCCGGTCTGAAGGCCGAGCGCCCTCTCAGGACATCGACGATATGTCTTACGGCCTCCAGTGCGGGCGTATCGGCATCCAGGGCGAACACATCACGCCCTTCAGCTCCCGCGCGCTCGACTGTCTCGTCCATCGGTATATCGGGCAGCCTTTCGGCGTCCAACCCGTCTATTTCGCGCTCGAGGTCTTCGGAGACGCCCTCCGGGCGAACCTGCATCACGAGCACGGCCCTGCGAGCGATCCTGACGGGTAGCTTGCGCGACAGGTCAAGTATCCGCCTCACGGCCCGAAGAGCAGGCACCGTAGGGGTCATCACGGCAACAAGCACGTCGACGTCGTTCGTCGTCCTGCGCGATAGATGCTCGAGGCCGGCCTCGTTGTCGGTCACTACGGTCTCGTAGCCGCTCTTGAGATCATCGAGCGACTTGCGCAGCAGCGAGTTCACGTAGCAGTAGCAACCGGGCCCTTCAGGCCGCCCCATGGTAATAAGATCGAAGCCTCCGGCCTCGACGATAGCTTCCATGTGCATCTTGTCGGCCAGATGCCTCACTCGACCGATGCCGCTGGCGGGCGAGCCCTCGGCGGTAGAACCTTCCTCGCGGATCTCGGCGAGCGCGAGGCCCGGCTCGACGCCCAGCGCCTCGGCCAGGTTCGAGTTGGGGTCAGCATCAACCGCGAGCGTCGGGCGCATCCCCGCATCGAGCAGGACACGCACGAGCAGCGCTGAAAACGTCGTCTTGCCCACTCCTCCCTTGCCTGCGATTGCTATCGATATTGCCACTGACCGAACTTCCTCTACTGCATTCAAACGGCTCTTCCGCCGGCCGCGAGCTTCTGCTCCACCGCCGGGAACCGAGACAGGTCCGTGTGCGGCAGAAAGCACGCGGACGAGAACTTGTCCATATAAGCGGGGTCAACCATCAGTTCCCTGTATGTAATGGAGTCCCGGATGCGCCGCGCTTCGTCAAACCGGGAGCGATTCTGCATCACCAGTTTCGTGCCGGCTATCGCACTGTTGCCGATGAACTCGACCCGTTCGGCCGGCACGTCGGGCAGCAGCCCGATCGTGATGCAACTCGCCACGTCCAGCCTGTTGCCGAACGCGCCGGCGAGGTAGACCTTCCGGATGTCGTCGAAGGAAATGCCGAGCAGGCCCACCAGCGAATCGACTGCCGCGTAGATGGCGCCTTTCGTGCGGATCAGGTTATCGACATCTGACTGGCCGATAACTACATCGCGCGTTCCTCCTGATTCGGCGGCCGAAACGAGCACGAACTCAGGCTGCTCTTCATCCTCGGAGATGCGAAACCGGTCGGGGGCCCGCTCGGCCTGCAGCCGGCCGTTACGGTCTACCAGGCCCGCGAGCAGCATCTCTGAGAGCGTATCGATGAGACCCGTCCCGCACAGGCCCACGGGCGGCGCATCCTCTATCGTCGTCGCGGAGACTGCCAGATCACCCTTGAATATCCTCACCCTGTCGATCGCCCCGGCGATTGCACGCATTCCGCACTTGATCTGACCACCCTCGAAAGCCGGGCCGGCCGATGCCGAACACGCGACGAGGTATTCCTTGCAGCCGAGCACGACTTCGCCGTTCGTGCCGATGTCGATCAGCAGCGCCAGTTCATCCTGCATGTGCATCCCGGACGCAAGTATGCCGGCGGTAATGTCCCCACCGACGTAGCTGCCGACCATGGGCATAGTGTAGAGAATGCCTCTCGGATGAATGCGGATTCCCACCTCGGCCGCACGCAACGGCGGCGGTGAAGCCGCCGTGGGGACGAACGGTGAAAGCCGGATGATGTCGACCTCGACGCCGAGCAGGAAGTGCAGCATAGTCGTATTGCCGGCGACGACCACACAGGTGATATCACCCCGCCCGATGCGCGCGCGCTGCGTCAGATCGTCTATCAGCAGGTCGATATCCTGCACGACACACCTGTGCAGGTCTCGTGCGCCCCCGGGCTGCCTGGCATAATTGATGCGGCTGATGACGTCGGCGCCGAAATCGATCTGGGAGTTGTATTTAGCCGCCGCTTCGCACGTCGCGCCGCTCGTCAGGTCTATCAGATGGGCGACGACAGTCGTCGTGCCGACGTCGAGCGCCAGTCCGAAATTACGGTCCGAGGTGTCTCCGCTCTCGACAAAAAGCACCTCGCCGACAGGGCCGCGTGTGCCCAGCGTCGCCGTCACACGGCCGTTCCACTTCCACTTCCAGCCCGAACGGCTGTCATCGAGAGAGCGCAGGACGCGGGGCAGCTCGCGAACGATCTTGAGGCCCATCTGAACGGGGCCGGAGTCCAACTTCCCGATTGCATCGAGCAAGCGTTCCTGGTCGCCCCGCGCGTCGTCGAGGGTTGGCTCAGTCAGCTCGAGAAAGCACTTCTTAACGATCGGATCGAGTTCGCCGGGGGGCAGCCCGACTCGCTGCACGAAATCGCGGAACCGGTAACTGTCCTTGCCTATGCCCCTGTAATCAGCCAGGCGCGACTCGGGCGGTACCTCGACAACGAGATCCGCAGTTGGCACCACCTGGCAGGCCAGCACGTAGCCCTGCCGAATCTCGTCGCGGGTCAGGAATTCAACGGACTCGCCCTTGACCGAGCCCTCGCGGACTATCACCCGGCACTTGCCGCACACCCCTTCGCCGCCACAAATGGCGCC
>JAUWKK010000186.1 GCA_030614245.1 Planctomycetota bacterium
ATTGTCCAGCATATCCCACGGTCTGGGGTCATACCCGATACTGACCATTGAATACTGAACACTGGCCACCGAACACTGGTTACTTCTTACTGGATACTGGCCACTGGTTACTGAAAACGGTGCAGGATGCTTGATCGTTCACCCCACATGATGACGAGCCCGCCACGGCTGGCAGGGAAGATCGAGACGGATCGGCACCGCTTCATCGAGATCGTGCGGGGCAGGATCAAGAGAGATCTCCGGAAATATATAAGCAACCCCGAGATACTCGGTCGGCGGGGCAAGAATTTCGTTGCCGTGCCCGTGCCGCAGATCGAGCTGCCGCATTTCTGCTATGGAAGCGGCCGGTGCAAAGGGCTCGGCCACGGCGATGGGCAGGTGGGTGATCCGCTGCCGGGCCGCAACAACGGCGCAGGCAACGCCGCCGCCGAACACACGCTCGAAGTGGACATCACCATCAGGGATCTGGCCGAGATCCTCGGCGAGGAGCTCGAGCTGCCTCGGATCAAGCCGCGCGGGATGAAGAACGTGGCCACCGAACGCTCGCGTTATGCAAGCATACGGCGGGTAGGCCCACAGGCCTTGTGCGATTTCAGGCGGACGTTCAAGCAGGCGCTCCGCAGGCAGATCATCGCGGGCGAATACGATTACGACGACCCCGTCGTCGTGCCGACGCCGCAGGACAGGCGATTCCGCTCGTGGAAGGTCGAAATCGCCCCGCATGCCGGCGCGGTCATCATCTATATGATGGACGTGAGCGGCTCGATGGGCGACGAGCAGAAGGAGATCGTCCGGACGACGGCCTTCTGGATCGACGCGTGGCTCAAGTCGCAATACAGCAACGTCCAACGGCGATTCATCATACACGATGCCGAGGCGCACATCGTCGACGAACACAGCTTCTATCACACCCGCGAGACCGGCGGCACCATGATCTCCTCGGCCTACAGGCTCTGTGACAACTTGATCATGCACCATTACCCGCCCTCGGAATGGAACATCTACCCGTTCCATTTCTCTGACGGCGACAACTGGGAGGGCCAAGACACCGACCTTTGCGTAAGCATCCTGCGGACGTCGCTCTTGCCGAAGGTCAACCAGTTCTGCTATGGACAGGTCGAGAGCCGATACGGCAGCGGAGACTTCATAGATGCCATGCGCGATGCATTCGAGGGCGACGTTCGCATTGCCAACTCCGAGATCTCCGAACCAGCCGACATCCCCAACGTCATCAGGGAGTTCCTGGGAAAAGGTCGATAGAAGGGGGAATCATGCTGTCGGAACTGCAACTTGACGCTGTCATCGAAGATATTCGCGGCTATGCCAAAGATGCGGGCCTCGACTTCTTCCCGACCATCTTCGAGGTCGTAGATTATCGCCGGATGAACGAGATCGCCGGCTACGACGGCTTCCCGAACCGCTACCCCCACTGGCGATTTGGGATGGAGTTCGAGAGACTCAGCAAGAGCTATGCATACGGGCTTCTTCGCATCTCCGAGATGGTCATCAACAGCAACCCCGCCTACGCGTACCTGCTCCGGTGCAATAATCCTGTCGATCAGAAGTACATGATCGCACACGTCTACGCGCACTGCGATTTCTTCAAGAACAACATGTGGTTCGCACACACAAACAGGCGCATGGTCGATGAGATGGCGAACCACGCGTCGCGCATCCGCGGGCTCGCCGACAGGCGCGGTTTCGATGAGGTCGAGGAGTTCCTTGATATCTGCCTCACCATCGACGATCTGATCGACGTGCAGTCGTCGTTCAAGCGCCGGAATGATCAGCAGCCTGGAAAGGCTGCTCCACATGGCCTTCCCGAACGACCTGCCTGTGCGTGTCCGCACGCAGACAGAGACATCTTGCAGTTTCTGATCGAATACGGCCGCCTGGAGCACTGGCAGCGCGATATCCTGTCGATGATTCGCGAAGAAAGCTGCTACTTCGCACCCCAGGCTCAAACGAAGATAATCAACGAGGGCTGGGCCACTTACTGGCACTCGAAGATAATGACCGAGCGCGTTCTGAGCGATTCCGAACTGATCGATTACGCTGACCACCACGCGGCAATGCTCGTCTCGGCCGCAGGATTGCGGGGGGGATTCAATCCCTACAAGCTCGGCGTCGAGCTCTTCCGCGATATCGAGGAGCGCTGGGACACCGGCCTGGGCCAGGGACTCCAGAAGGTATTCGAGGTCAGGCGCATCTACAACGATGTCGGCTTCATAGACGAATTCCTTACCCGCGATTTCTGCGAAAAGCGCAAGCTCTTCACATACGAACCCGCCTGCCGGACGGGTGGGCGCGATGAACGCTCCGGCCGCAATGTGATCGGCAGCCGCGACTTCGAGACGATCAAACGAAACATCCTCGCCGGTCTCACCAACTTCGGCAAGCCCGCCATCTACGTCACAGACGGCAACTATCGCAATCGCGGCGAACTGCTACTCACTCATCGCCACGAAGGCAGCGACCTGCGCTGGGACTACGCGCGGGACGTCATCGCCAATATTCAGCGCGTCTGGGGAGAGAACCCCGTCACGCTGCAGACGGTCGTTGAGGGAACACCACGCCTGCTCAGGTTCGACGGTTCAGACTTCCAGGAGACAGATGGCCTGGAGACTGAAGTCGAGTGTGGGCCCGAACTCGTCGGCGCCTGCGCCTGACGCCGGCTACATACCGTTGACAATCCACCAGCCACAGGATAACCTTTTGGACGAGGGTGACTTCGACCAGATCGTCGAACAAAGCTTGCCGTCGGGGTCGCTCAAGGCCAATCCAAAGAAGATCGAGCCCGAGGATGTCCGAGAACTCCTCGCAGCCGTGCTCTGATAACGCCGAACCCCGCATCTGCGGCCACGTTTCTATTGTAGGGAAGGGTGGCACGTTCAAGCAGAGCTTGGACATGGAGCACCCACGGCCAAACGAAGACGGTTGACCGTGGCACCCGTATCCAATGGTGGATGCCTTTCGACTGATTTCTGGCACCTGCCGCAGGAACGCATGAAGTCATCAATATGACACTCATCCACTTCAACCGGCCATTCTTCCTGTTGCTCGTGCCGGTGGCCGTTGCGCTGGTACTGATGGTGTCGCGCCACTGTATGCGGCGGCGGCGGCTGGTAGCTGCGATCCGGCTGCTGATCGCCCTGTGCATCGTGCTGAGCATCTCGGGCCCGCACCTTCGCAGAAGCGGCCGCCGGGTCTGTCGCATTTTCGTCGTTGATGCATCGGCGAGCGCATCTGCATCGATTGATAATGCGCTCGGCGCCGTGCGCGATTCGGTCGAGAGGATGAAGAGCGGCGACCTTGCCGGACTGATAGTTTTTGGCTCGAGGCCTGCCGTCGAACTCGCCCCCGGCAGCGTCGCAGAGCTGTCCATCCCGCAGTCCATTCGCTCGAAGATCGATCCGGACGGCAGCGACGTCGCCGAGGCGCTGCTCCTGGCACGCAGCTCATTTCCCGACGGCCCGCACAGGCAGATCGTGCTCCTGTGGGACGGCAACACGGCCAGCGACGTCGCGGATGCAGCGGCGCAGATCGGTCGGGACGGCATCGAGCTTGCAGTTGTCCCGCTGGATCCCGGCCGTATTGTTGATGCGCGCATCGAGAGCTTGAGCGTCCCCCGCCGTGTGAGGACCGGCCAGAAGGTGATAGTCGAGGTCGTCGTCGCTGCAACGGCAGCCACGAGCGTGAATGTGGAACTGGCGTGCGATCGGAAGCTCTGCGCCCGGCCCCGATGGCTGCGTGTCCAGGGCGACCGGCCGGCACGGATGATGTTCGAACTCGACGTGGAGGACGGTTGGCACGATATCGAAGCTCGCATCGTCGAGCCGGAGGATGCGTTCTCGGCCAACGACCGCGCGGCGAAGGCGGTGTACGTCGGCGGGCGGACGCCGGTGCTGGTCGTCTCGTCGGCTGAAGCTTCGTGGCTGGCACGGGCGCTCGCATCGAACCGCAACCTCGCCGTTACTGCCCGGGCGGCCGACGGCTTGCCGGAGTTTGCGCGGTACGATTGCGTCGTGCTCGACGACGTTCCGGCATGGCAGCTCGGCGCGGAGGCTCAGAATAGCCTCGACGCGTACGTGGGTGGCGGCGGCGGGCTGGTAGTGCTCGGCGGTGCGCGCGCGTTCGGCCCGGGTGGATACGTCGGCACGAGGCTCGAGAATCTGCTGCCGGTCTCGTGCGACCCGCGCCGGCGTGAGAGCAAGCCGGTCGCCGTGGCGATCGTGCTGGACAAATCGGGCTCGATGAACGAGAAAGTGGCTGGCCGGCCGAAGATCGACTACGCCAGGCTCGGCGTCCTGCGCGTGATGGATGAACTCAAGCCCGACGACCAGGTCTCGCTGATCGTCTTCGACGCCACCGCTCGGAAGCTCCTGCCGCTCACCCGCGTCGCGGATGCCGGCGGTGCCAGGCAGATCGTCGCCCGCGTTTTCGCAGCCGGACGGACGAACCTCAATCCCGCACTGGATGCCGCGTGGAGGACGTTGAAGGACCGCCCGAGAGGCACCAGCCACGTGCTGCTCCTGTCGGACGGCCTGTCGGACGAAGCCGTCGACGCCGAAGCCTTCTCGAAACGGATGAAAGCCGCCGGCATAACGCTGTCGAGCGTCGCGACCGGCGACGATGCCGACGTCGAGCTGCTCGAGCACCTCGCGAGAGCGACCGGCGGGCGGTTCTATTCAGCCAGAGATGTCCGCCGCCTGCCAGAGATATTCTCGTCCGACGTCCGCCTGCGCACGCAGAAGCTGATAGTTGACGGCCGGGCGGAGCCGAAGATCGCGCGAGGCGGAGAATTGCTCGGCGGCATTTCGCAGCTTCCGGAGCTTGGCGGATACATCCTGACCGCGCCCCGTGATGGTGCTGCCGTGCACGCGGTTATCGGCGAGCAGGGCGATGCGCTGCTGGTCAGCCGGTATGTGGGTCTCGGGCGGGTCGTGGCGTTCACATCGACGCCCGGCGGCCGCTGGGGCGAAGCGTGGCGGCGCTGGCCCGAGCGATCGAGATTCTGGAACCAGATCATCCGGTGGGCCGCAAGACCCGGTGACGGCGAAGGGCTGCGTCTCGAACTGGCGCACCGCAAGGGCTTCCTGCTCGTGACGGCGAAACTCGACGACGTTCAGCCTGATGCTGTTACGGATATACATGCGAAAGTGTTGACATCATCAGGCGAGCCGGCCGGCCTCGAGCTGCGCCGTACCGGAGTGCGGACATTTGAGGGAAGAATCGAAGCCGCTGCGAGAGGGGCGTACAGCGTCGAGGTGCGCGCGTCAGGCGCGGTGGACCTCAGGGCTGCCGAGCGAATTCACACGGGATATTCCGACGACTGGCGCTCGGTGGGATTGAACGAGGCCCCGCTGCGGCGGACGGCCTCCGCCGCGGGCGGTGAGGTAGTAGCCGATCTTCAGGAGTGGAGCGGAGGCGAGGCTTCCGGCCGGCAGCTTCAGCCCGTGGCGTGGCTGCTCATGCTTGCAGCGGCGGCCCTGTTCCTGCTCGATCGGGCGGTGAGTTGACCTATCGCTCGCCTCCGAGCAGCGGGCGCTTGAAGTATACCCAGCCCTGTTGCGAGATGGCGACCATCTCCCAGCCGTCCTGGCCAACGGCGAGCGCTGCGTTTTCGTTAAGCGTTCGGACTATCTTGTATTCCCAGCGCTGCGGGGACAGCCTGCTGACGGCGTCGAGCATGAGTATCTGGCTGGCGCGGGAGTCCTCGAGGGCCTTCTTCATCGCGGCCATCGATTCCTTGAGCGACGCGACCTCCGCCTGCATCGCCTCCATCCGCGTGACGATGGGAGAGAGGTCCACACGCATAACTGCACCGACGGTAGCGTCATCATCATCCTCCGCCGCGCAGGTGTTCGGAGGGCGCAGAGCAAGAACACCAAAAGCTATCACGACAACGGCGGCTATTCCAAAAAGCACCTTGTTCATCCCGAGTCCTCCTGGCGGCGGGAGCAGTGATCAGTAAGCAGTGATCAGTAAGCAGTGATCAGTGATCGGTGATCAGTAATTACCAAATAAGGGAGAACAGATTGGCTAAGGAGCAGATCACAACAATTGATATTGGCACAAACTC
>JAUWKK010000130.1 GCA_030614245.1 Planctomycetota bacterium
CCCGCCAGTATGGCGATGTTTGTCACGTCCATCTAATCGTCGTCCTGCGAGTTGCCAAACTCCAACCGATACAGTCTGCAGTACTCGCCGTCCCGCTCGATCAGCTCTGCGTGCGTGCCCTGTTCCACGATCCGGCCCTCACGGAGCACAACGATTCGATCGGCATGCTGCACGGTGGTCAGGCGGTGCGCGATCACGAAGGTCGTCCTCGTCGACATGAGCCGGTTCAGGGCATCGAGCACGAGCCGCTCCGATTCGTTATCGAGCGACGAGACGGCTTCGTCGAGCAGCAGTATGGGCGCGTTGCGGATGAGCGCCCGGGCTATAGTGATCCGCTGGCGTTCGCCGCCGGAAAGCCTGATACCGCGCTCGCCGACCATCGTCCGGTACCCCTCGGGCAGCTTCTCGATCACCTCGTGGATGTTCGCGTCCTTCGCCGCGGCTATGACCTCCTCGTCAGTCGCATCGGGACGCCCGCTGCGTATGTTGTCGGTGATCGAAGCGTTAAACAGGAATGGGTCCTGCCCGACGACGGCAACCTGTTTCAGGAGCGACTCGCGGGTGGCCGTGCTGACGTCGGTGCCGTCGATCTCGATACAGCCCGAGACTGGATCGTAGAACCTTGGGATAAGGTCGAGGAGCGTCGACTTGCCGGCTCCACTGTGGCCGACTAGTGCGACGACCTCGCCGGCCTTCACGAGCAGGTTGATATCGTGCAGGACGGTTTCTTCGTTGTATCCGAAATCAACGTGTCTGAACTCGATGCGGCTGTTGATCGTGGGTATCGGCTGGGCGTTGGGCTTGTCGAAGATGACCGGATGCGTGTCGAAAATCTCGAAGACGCGCTCGGAGCCTGCAAGCGCGTCCTGAAGCTCGTTGTAGGCTTTCGTCAGTTTCTTGAAGGGATTGTACATGAACGCCAGGCACCCCAGGAAGGCGAGCAGCACGCCGCTTGAGCTCGCAGTGCTCGTGCCGTCCTGCGGCTTGAAAAACCTATCATAGAAAGGAATGTCGCCGGGCGCGCGCAGTAGATTTGGATAATAGATCAGAACGTAACCCCCGCCCAGCAGCGCCAGCGCCAGTGTGAGCGTCGTCATCAGGCTGGAGATATTATTGCTGAGCACCTTCGCCTTGACCTGCTTGAGCGTCTTCCTGAAAACTCCGCGATTGTGGAGGCGAAACTCCTTGCGCTTGACGTCCTCCATCTGGAATGCCTTGATGATGCGAATGCCGGAGAATATCTGCGACATGACGTCGAGGAGATCGGCCAGGCGGCCGAGGCGCTCCTTACCCAGGACGCGGATCTTCCGGCGGAAGTACAGCAGCGGCGCCGCCAGGATCGGAACCAGCAGGAACAGCATCAGCGACAACTGCCACGAGATGATGAACGCCATTACCAGGGCCGATACGAGCAGCAGCGGCTGAAGCAGGGCCGTCGTGAAGAGCACCAGCATAGCCTTCTGCGCCGTCGCCACGTCGTTCGTCAGCCGTGAGACAAGCTCGCCCGAACGGCGCTGGTCGAAGAAACTCAGCGAGAGCGTCATCAGGTGATCGCAGAGGTCGTTCCGCAGATCGAGGTCGATCCGGCAGATGATGTATCTCGAGAGGTAATCATAGCTGAGCCCGAAGGCTACCATCACGATGGCAAGGCCGGCGGCGATTGCGGCCACGCGCGCGATGCCGCCCATATCCTGCAGGGCGACTATCTCTCCCATCAGCGGGATGGCCAGGAATGTCTGCGAACTGCGCGCAATTGAGAACACGCCCATCAGTAGCAGCACGAGCGCGACAAGGTGCCAGTACGGCTTCGCATACCGCAGTATTCGGTATTCCTTCGGGATGATTCGCCCGAGCAATTCAAGAAAGCAACCACAGATGAACGCTGATGAACGCTGATTATGTCGGTATCTGTGTTTATCTGTGTTTATCCGCGGTTTCATCGGTGGCATCATTGCAGCAGTTCCCGATAAACGGACAGAGTCTTCTCCACCATGGCGTCCACCGAGAATTCCCGCTCGACGATACGCCGGCCTTCTTCAGCCAGTCGCGAGGCCTTGTTGCGATCCTCAATCAACTCGACGATCGCCCGCGCGAGCGCCGGAGGGTTCTTCACATCGACCAGCAGGCCGTCCACGCCGTCGCGGATGATCTCGGGGATGCCGCCGGCGGCAGCGGCAACGATCGGCAGTTCCATCGCCATCGCATCCAGCAGCGACGTGCACAGGCCCTCGAGATGCGAAGACATCACGAAAACATCAAACATGTTCAGCAGGCTCGGCACATCCTCGCGGTAGCCGAGGAACATCACGCGGGCGGCCACGCCGCGTTCGGCGGCCTGCCGCTCGAGCGGCGCGCGGAGCTCTCCGTCTCCGGCGATGACGAACCGCGCGGCGGGGCACCGATCTAGCACGTCGGGCACGGCGTCGATCAGATACGTGTGCCCCTTGTGGTCGACGAGCGCTGCGATATTGCCGACTATTACTGCCTCCGGCGGGATGCCCAGTTCATGGCGCAGATTCGCGTTGAACGTGACGTCGAAGCGCCCCAAGTCGATGCCGCTGTGGACGACCGATATCCTCTCGGGCCTCACGCCGCCGTCGATCATCACCTGCCGCACTGCCTGCGAAATGGCGATATACCTGTCGACGCCGGCGCGATACTTCAGCCGGCTCAGCGGGTTCCTCCGCAGCGCGAAGTCCACACGCCGCGAGACCACGCACTTGCAGCCGGAAACGCCGACAGCCGCCATTGCAGCCAACGCATGGGCGTGCGCCGTGTGGGCGTGGATAATCTGCGCGTCCAGCTCGCGAACCAGACCGCGCAGCTTCGCCGCCGCTCCGACGTCGGCCTCCGAACGCATATCGACTTCACGATGCTCGATGCCGTTCTCTCGGCAGCGGTCGGCCATCGCGCTGCCCGGCCGGCACGCGCAGGCCACCTTGTGGCCACGCTCGAGCAGGCCCTGCATCAGGTACATCGCCTGCTGCTCGCCGCCGCGCCAGCCGGTTTCGGTATCAACGTGAAGCGTCCGGATGCTTTCATTCAAAGGATTTCGCCGCCGGTCAAGTCATACACGTTCGCGGATAACTTTCGCAGGATTGCCCGCCACAACGGTATCGGCCGGAACGTCCCTGGTCACAACGCTGTAAGCCCCGATAATGGCGCCGTCGCCGATGGTGACGCCCTTGAGAATGATGACGTTGCGGCCGATCCAGACATTCTCTCCGATGATGATAGGAGCTATATCGAGCGGCTGCTTCCGAAAGTGAATGCCCTTCTTCGTCCCATGGTTGGCATCGAGGACGGCCGTATACTCACCCAATCCCGTGCCGTTGCCGATCTCGATCAGCTCATTCGCGCTGATAAGCACGTATTCGTTGAGGATGACGTCGTCGCCCATCACCAACTTGCCGGCACCGTGTGTAGCTAGCTCCACGTTCGGCTTGATCTTGCATCGATCTCCGACGTAGATGTTTTTCGTGCCCTCGACTTGCAGCCTGCCCAGGAACCGCGTGTTCGGGCCGATCTCTACAAAATGGCGCCTGTACCATTGCAGGCGCAGCCAGTTGGTTACTTTCATCCTGCCATCCCGAAAGCCATCGAAGCAGCCTCTGCAACAATCATACCGGAGCAGCGGCGCGAGTCAAGTGATTGGGGGGGAGTAGTAGGGAAGGATGTTTCGGGTCGAGGTTCGCTTGGGGGACGTGAAATTTGATTTTGTGCTCGCCGGATGATATACTTCTGTTCATGGGTGCTTCCCATTGTGGGGCAGGCTTTCAGCCTGCCAATCAATGCAATCAGCAGCCTGGAAAGGCTGCTCCACATCTATGGGAGTTGATAACTGTGACCGCAAACTTCGAGCTGGTTCAATTCTCTGTGGTTGTTTTAGGTAAGGTTCATAACCCTTCGATCTTGAACCCGGATTTCCTCGCGATACAAGAGATCGTTCCCAAGGGCTGGGAATGGGAGATTGAGGGCTCTCCTATCACGACGCCTCCAATGGCTGTGGTACGCTACACAAACGGCGTGTCGATCACTGTGGATCCCAACAGGCTACAGTTGTCTGATCTCCAGGCCGGAGACAATCCCCTTGAAAGCAAGATAGTTGAGATGGCACGGAGGTATATTGAGACGCTGAAGCATATACGTTACAGTGCAGTGGGCCTTAACTTTCACGGCGTTCTTGGAATTCCGGATCCCGAGAGCTATCTGAAGAATCGATTCTTGAAGGCGGGGCCGTGGGATGCTCCCGTACGGCCGCTGGAGGCTGCCGGCTTCCGACTGGTCTATCTCTTGCCGGAGGGGCGACTCGTTTTTTCGATTGACTCTGGAGAAGCATCTGTGGGGCAGGCTTTCAGCCTGCCAATTAATCAGCAGCCTGGAGAGGCTGCTCCACAAGGAAAAGACAGAGAACATGCAATTATTGTCAGCGCCAATTTCCACCGCGAATGCGATGGGTACCCTGCATACGACCAAGCTGTGGCGCATTTGGGTCATGTTGCTGACGACTGCTCGATGTACAACGCCATCTTGAAGGACGTATTCGAAAGCGAGGGATAGGCATTATGCTTGCCGTGGGTGGACCTGTAGTCAAGACGCGTAGAGTATCCGGTTCTGAAGACATCGCCGGCGATAGCGATGAACTCGAAGCGTTTCTCCAAGGTGTCCGGCAAGAGAATGCTGGGGGGTGGCGGTTATGCACGTCGGCGTCAACTGCCGATGTGAGTCCGCAAACTCCCAATGTGGGGCAGGCTTTCAGCCTGCCAATGCAATCAATCCGCAGCCTGAACGGCTGCTCCACGGTAAGCTCTCAGCCAGGCTACGCTGCTTCGTGGGGCCCTATCGACCATCCGGGCGGCAATGGTGGGCGCCTCGTGCGATCGACGCGTGCGACGACCGCAAGCTCTACAACGATCAGCTCGCTCCGCGGTCTGCTCAGACTAAGAAGCCGTGAGGAACTCGTACGCAAGATGACACCGAAGAATCGCGAGTTGTATGAGAGGATCACGGCTTTGCGGGAGCAGACCGGCCCGATCAACTTCGACGGGGTCAAGGCCATTCGGGAGATTCGCGAGAATGGCTGAACTCATGGTGGTGGATGCCAGCGTCGCATTCAAGTGGTTTGTCAAGGATGAGGAGCCGGATGCTGATGCGGCCCAGCGCATTCTGGCCGCTTTTCTGGCCGGAGACATCGAACTGCATGCCCCTCGTATCTTCATGTATGAAGTCTGCGGCGCCCTGGCAAGAGCCTGCCTACAGCGATCCAGCAGACTCACACGACCGGTTGCCATCGAGCATGTGCGCTGTCTGTTCCAGTTGCCGATTCACACATCCGAGCCCACCGAAGCGAGAAGCATAAAAGCACCGCACATGGCTGTGCAGTATCACAAGGGACACTACGACATGACTTACGTTCAACTTGCCGAAGAGCTGGGCTGCCGCTGGTGTACGGCCGATGAGAAAGTGATTGAGGCCGTTCCTCAAGGCTTCCCCCGAGGCCGCGTGCTTCTCTTGTCTGATCTTCTCGACGAATAAGCCCTTCGCTGACAATCAACCCATGCCGATATCCGAACTCCTCATCCTGCTGCTCTTCATCTCGGCCGTGGGGACGGTTTTCGCGTATGCAGGGATAGTCATTCTGCGGTTCGTCGTGCGGCGGCTGGTGAAGCGGCCCGCGAGTGCGAGATCCAGCGCGCTCAGGTGGATCGACCGCACGGTGCTCGTGCTGGCCGCGATCGGCATCGTTTGTATTGCGTATGCCCATTTCGTCGAGCCGTTTTGGCTGGAAGTGACACACGTTCGCCTGACCAGCCCGAAGCTGCCCGCTGGGGCGCGCCCCATTCGCATAGTGCATATTTCCGATTTCCACTGCGACCCGACGGTGCGCCTCGAGGAGCGATTGCCGGGTATCATCGCGCAGCAGAAGCCCGACGTCATCGTATTCACCGGTGATGCCGTAAATTCGACGGACGCTCTCCCCGTCTTCAGGCGCTGCATCACGAAGATCGCGGCCATCGCGCCCACCTTCGGCGTCACGGGCAACTGGGACCTGTGGTCGCCGCAGGGGGATGAGATATTCGACGGAACCGGCGTCCGCCAGTTGAGATCCGAGGCGGTGAAGGTCAATGTGGCCGGCGCCGAGCTCTGGATTGCCGGGGTTCAGTATGGGCGGCTGGACCGGCTTCCCGAAGCATTGAGCGGCATTCCCGATGGCGCGCTCACGGTGTTCCTGTAGCATTCACCCAGCGCGACGCTCGACATCGCCGCCCACGACGTCGATCTGCTCTGCATGGGCCACACGCACGGCGGGCAGGTGGCGCTGCCTTTCTATGGGGCGCTCATTACGCTGAGCAAGCATGGCAAGCGTTTCGAGGCCGGTCTCTATCGTGAATCCGGCACCTGGATTTACGTCAATCGCGGCATCGGAATGGAAGGCGGCCACGTTCCCCGCGTTCGCTTTCTCGCGCGTCCGGAGGTTACCGTGATCGAGATCGCGCCCGGCCGGGAAGCGGACGCAGAGTGATGATTTGCCGGTAATCTGGCCGGTGGGCGGGCAGTTGAGACAACTTTCGCTACTCCTTCGCTCCTTGCTTGCCTGGATGCGGTCAAGACAGCCTCCTGACATAATCGAGTGCCTCGCGGGCGGCCTCGACAGGGTTGTCTTCATACGTGTACAACTCGACGGTGACGTATCCGCCGTAGCCGATATCGTCGAGCGCGTCGAAGATCGGCGGGAAGTCGATTGCTCCGTGGCCGGGGATGAGATGGAAGTGCTCGCGGCTCGCGGCGATGTCCTCGAGGTGAACGTGACGTATCGCCGGGCCCAGCCGTTCGATCGCGGCGGGGATATCCTCGCTGACGCAATAGAAATGGCCGATATCGAAGTTCACGCCGAGCCACGGCGAGTCGAACCGCTTGAGGAAAGCCTCCATCTGGCCGGTGTTCTCGATCAGGTGCCCCGGCTCCGGCTCGATGAGCAGATGCACGGCGAGTTCCTCGGCGAGCGGCAATGCCTGGCCGATGCCGGCCTCGAAGAGATCAAGCGCCTCGGCTTCTGAGACGCTCTCGGGCACCGGCCCGCCCGGCTCGGTCTGGATGGCGACCGCGCCGAGTTCCTTCGCCAGCCGCAGGCAGTCGATCGTATGCTTGAGGCGTTTAGCGCGGAAGTCCTCGTCCGGCTCGAGCCACGAGGGATGCAGCATGCTGTCGTAGCCGAACGTCATGAACGCGTTGATGTTAGCGACTTCCAGGCCGGTCTCTCGCAGGACGGCCTTGATCCGCTCGATTCTCTCGGGCGTCAGGTCGGGCGGGAACGCATGCGGGACGTCGCCGAGTATCTCGACACCCGTGTATCCGATTTCTGCGATCAGCCGGAGCGCCTCCTCGAGCTCGAAACGCTTGAAAGCATTGGAACTGAAGCCGAGTTTCATAGGTGGCCTCTCATAGA
>JAUWKK010000280.1 GCA_030614245.1 Planctomycetota bacterium
AGATGAACACACCGCAGGCAGGCACGGCCGTGCGCTATCATCCTGCGCCCCTTCGGGGCTGGGAATGTTCTTGGATACAACCGGGGGCTCGGAAGCCTCAGCCCCGGCTACAGCCCGTTGCCCCTTCGGGGCTGCCGAGAATGGGCAGGCTGGAAAGCCATGCCATAGGCAGGCAGGCCTCCCCACGAAGAGAGAGCTGCCAGCAATCGGCCCTCCATAGGCTGACAGGCAGGCTGGCCTCCCCACGGAGAGAGCCGAACCTGTCAGGGCTGCCCCACGGAGACGGGCTGGCCGGTTCGTAGGGATTCGGTGGCGGCGAATGTCACCTGCGCGGTCATGATGAGACTCTCGAACGGTATGGGCCATTCCCCGCCGTTCCGGGTTGTGTCGCTCAGTGCTTTTGCCATCTATGGGCTGATCGCTTCCACATATACGGTTTCTGCAGAACGTTCTCTCAAGTTTAGGCTCCCTGGCATAGGGATGATAGTTGAACCCGGTGCCGTTACACGGGGATCTGAAAAACCTGCGGATGCCAGACACCTGCATAGGGATTCTCCGTCATACATCCACAGGTGGCCTCTATCGCCAGCAATCAGGTATCTCAGCTTCTCTACCAGTCCTCTGGGTCTTCTTCGGGTCAGGCGGGATCCCTCGACGAACACATCGCAATCACCGTCACTGAGATACCTGCCCGCCATAGGTTTGATATCTGGCACCGCAATCCTGATGATGCCGCCGTGAATCAGTACTCGTCGGGCTTCCTTCAAAAACATCTGGGCCTCTTCTCTGTCAAGATGCTCGAGCATATGACTTGAATACAGAACTTCTACAGAATGGTCGGATTCTGGTATACATCTTGTTGCATCTGCCCAACGGATGCCGGACGATTTTGCAAAGGATATGAATTCCCATTGCCGTTTAGACACTATGCCAAGCCAATTCAGAACGACTGCCAGACAAGGCACCTTGGATAGGCGGATGCTCCATGAATTGTCATAGTTCTGCCAGCCCTGAGTTGGCGTTTGCCCACATCCAATATTGACACGTCGCATGACCCGACCTCCACTATGAAGACACTACCTCAAATCCCTTCAGACTTTCGATGGTTGTGAAGCCATATCGCAATGAGGTTCCTCAATTCACACGATGTGGCAGCGACACGGCTTCACCGGTCCGCAGCGACTCCAGCGCCGCGAATGTCGCCTGCGTGGTCCTGATGAGACTCTCGAACGGAATAGGCCACTCCCCCCCGTTCCGGACGCAATCGAGAAACGCTGCGAGTTCCGAAACAAAGCCCTTGTCCTGCCTGCCCTTAACCGCGGAATGCCGTGAACCGTGAAACGTCGTCCGCACGAAATCGTCCACTACTGCCGTGATGCCATCCGCGTAGAGTTCGATGCGTTCCTTCGCGAGGCTCGGCGAACCGTGAGCCAGATACTGAATCGTGGCCAGCGAGCCGTCGGCATAAGTAATCGTAATCACGACCGAATCCTCGGGAGTGATGCGGGCGTCTCCCGACGCTATGCAGTCCGCGAAAACGCGCACGGGCCGGGAGCCGATCACCGACTCGCAGAAGTCCACGAAGTGGCACACCTCGCCGATGATCCTGCCGCCGCCCGCCTCGGCATCCTGGAGCCAGACATCCTTTGGAACTACGCCGGCATTGATGCGATAGGTGACGGCCAGCGGAGTTCCGCGCGACGCAAACGCTTCGCGCACAGCCGCCGCGTGCCGCGAGAACCGACGATTGAAGCCGACCATCAGGCACGGGCCGCTGTTGTTGCTCACGGCCTGGACGTATTCGCTTAGCTGCTCCGGCTTGATGCAAAGTGGCTTCTCGAGAAAGACGTTCTTGCCGGCGGACAGCGCGGCGCACGCGAAACGTGCATGACTGTCGTGCTGCGTCGTCACGAAGACGGTGTTGATGCGTTCATCCGCGAGCAGCTTTTCATAATCGGTTGTGGCGTAAGCGAAACCGTGCTTCTTGCCCGTCTCGGCCGCACTCATCCCGGTGGCGGTGCAAAGGCCGACCAGCTCGACGTCTCCGGCTCGTTTCAGAGCCGGCAGCAGGACGCCCCTGGTGAAGTTTCCGGCGCCGATGAAGCCGATTCCCGCTTTTGCGTTCGGCGAGACCGTCCTCAGTTGCACCGTGCGGGGCAGCGGCCCGGCGCTCTCCGCCCCCGGATAGTCTAACACGATCCCCAGGTATCTCTCGGCCGCGCCACCAGGCCCTTTGCCTTCCAGGAGCTGATAGGCCTTCAGGGCGTCGTCGATCGGGAACCGATGCGTAATCAGCTTGCCGGGGGTAACGCTGCCGGCGGCAGCGAGTTCGAGGAAGCTCTGCATATTCCGCTGCTCGGTCCATCGGACGTATCCAAACGGATAATCGTGTCCGGCTTCCTCGTACTCAGTATCGTACCGGCCCGGGCCGTAGGACATGCTCAGCCGCAGGTCCAGCTCCTTCCTGTAGAATGGATCGCGCGGCACGTTCATTCCGACCATCCCGACGACGACGACCCGCCCCTTGGCGCGGGAGATCTCAGCAGCAATCTCGATGGGCTGATTGGAAGATGTCGCGGCGGTGATGATCACCGCATCGGCCCCGTGCCCGTCCGTGAAAGCCGCCGACACACCCTCCAGCCCACCCGCAACCGCCTCGTCAGCACCGAGTTCGACCGCGAGCTTGCACTTGTCGGCATCAGGATCGCTTCCCAGCACCTTGCATCCGGCCGCCTTTAGCATCTGAACTGTCAGCAGGCCGAGCAGCCCGAGGCCGATCACGACGATACGTTCGCCCAGTCGCACGTCCGCCTGGCGAACTCCCTGCATTGCAATGGCGCCGAGGGTAGTGAAACTGGCGTCCTCAAAAGAGACGCCATCGGGCAATTCGACGCACAGATTCTTCGGGACGTAGTTATACTCCGCATGCGATGCATATCCCGCGCCGCCGCCCGCCCAACGATCACCCGGCTTGACCCCCGCCGCATTTCGCCCGACCTCCACGACGGTCCCGGCACAGGAATAGCCCAACGGGAGGGGAGTATCGAGCTTCGAGAAAACCTTCTGCATCGTCTGCGTCAGGCCCTCGGTCTTGATCTTGGCGATAACCTTCTTGACAAGGTCAGGCCGAGCCCGCGCCTTGCCTACGAGTGACTTCTTCGCCAGTTCGATGATCATGCGCTCGGTACCAGCCGAAACCAGGCTGGCGGCGGACCGCACCAGCAGCGCGTTGCCCTTCAAGGCAGGAACCGGGACGTCAGCGAGCCATAGCTCGCCGGACCTGTAAGATTGGAGGATTTGTTTCATTGAGATGTTTGCTCGGAGGCCTGCTCTCGATAATGGATCTCGCGGATCTTGCAGGAGATGTGGAATTCCTGAATCGCTTTCAGCAGACAGTAGTCGAAACCAGTTCTGCCGTCCATGAAACCGCGCCTCCAGATGTACATGTACAAAAAGCGGAGCAGGGGGCGAAAAGGCATGCGAAAGAAGATGCGCTTCAGTTTCCGCCGCATTACGTAGGCCTTGTCGGCGCCCTGGGACCAGGAGGGTGGCGCTCCGGTTCGGTCTTGCACTTTGATATACTCGATTGCTTCGGCACCGGAATACTTGTTGTGCTTGTCGATCCACGCATCGAGGCCAGAGTGGTTGCAGTGCAGCAGGTCGTTCTCAAGCCGCCCGACTGTCCCATCGATGTCAACATATTCGTTGACGCTGCGCCTGTGTCGGGCTCTGCTCCGACGGAAAAGCCGCATGATCCACACTGGATAGCATGAGGCGTGGCGAAGCCACTTTCCGAAGAAGATGAAACGGAACTTCACGAAGTAGCCATCATGTGCCGGCCCTCCCGCCAGCAGCTCTGTCATCTCGTCTTTCAGTTCGGGTGACACCTCCTCGTCCGCATCAAGGACGAGTATCCATTCATTCGACCACGGCAGATTGTTGAGCCCCCAGTTGCGCTGAGACGCAAAATTCTCGAAAGGATGCTGCCACACGCGTACTCCCTGGTCTTCAAACTCCTCGCAGATTTCGACGGTCTTGTCTTCGCTGTAAGAGTCAACAACGAAGACCTCTTGCGCCCACGAAGCGACACTATCGAGTGAGAACCGGATGTTCGCCTCCTCATTGAAAGTCATTATGAACACGGAGACCGGCACAGGCATTTACTGTCGTCCTCGATAGTGTGTTTGACGACTGATCAGAGGTTGTGGATGAGGATTCCGAAGGGTGCGGCAGATCGGCAAGGATTTAACCACAGA
>JAUWKK010000053.1 GCA_030614245.1 Planctomycetota bacterium
GGATAGCTGAAGCTCGACAGGCGCTCGTCGAATGCGTCAGGAGCTACGATCAATTCGCTCAAGGCCACCTACGCCTCGCAAGGATGGACATCTACACCGCCGACGCGTGCAGCACGCCCATCGTGCCCCATGATTATTTCATTGCCGCCCTCGATGGCAGTGTTGATGTCGATAAGGCAAAGGAAGCTCTGCGCAAGGCAACAGAAACCGACAGCCCCATCGAGAGAGCGTACCGACAGTTTGCAGGAACAAACGACGCCGCCACAAGGCTATACGCCATCATGCACGGCCTGATCGACGTCATTCCCAAGATCACCGAGCTTCAACTGGAACTGCTGAATATCCGCGTCGCACAGGAGATCGCCGCAAAAAATGACACATTCCTTGTGCAGGAAGATGTCCGGACAGCCAGGCTGAAGCTCGACGAGATCGAGAAGGCTTTCGCCGACCCAGCGCAGGCTATCCGGAATCTGAATGATGACGATGTGCAGAAGATCCGGGATGCGTCCGCCGACATCCGCAGGGAGCTCAAAAGCATCACTTTCACATCGTCGCCGATCAAGCCATCGGACGCCATCGCGCAGGTCCGCAGGGTGCTCGAGAATGAGGCGAAGATCAATTCGCGCTTCAAGCCCGAGGAGATCGGCAGGATAGTTGCCGACGTCCGCAAGGAGCTGAATTCCGTTGCAACAGACCCGAAAAAGAACGTGGCCGGCCTGTTCGCCCACATCGAGAAGGTTATCGCTGCCGCCGGCGATGCATCATTCTCGCAGCAAGACATGCTCACCAGGATACGCGAGGGACTGGACCAGGCGCACGTCGATCTGCAGAGGGAAGGCTATACGAGGCTCCACAGGGCGGTCCTTTACATGTACTCTAAGGTCAAGCAGGCCTCTAAATGCGGCGCTTGGCAACAACTTACGGACGCCACCGAGAAACATCGCAAGGATGCCATCCGAAGGCTCCGTAAGGTAATTGGCATCTCGCCTGATCTTCTCGCGGCCTATCGCCTTATCGGCACGCAGTACAGGGATCTCGAGAATTACTCGGGAGCCGAGCGGTACTTCAGCAGGGCCTTCAGCATTGATCGGGCTCGGGCCGTCATCATGGCACCCGCCGGCGAACGCGAGGAAGTAATGACGCAGGCATTGTTGTCATGCGCTCAATCCCTCGCAGTGATACACCGCAGCCAAGGGGCCTTCCACAGTGCCCTGATGGCTGCCGAGCGCGCGATCGAACTGTCCGATTCTCCTGAAAACAACATCCTCGCCGGCCAGATCGCGTTTCAAGCCGATCGCCTTGGCGAGGCCGGAGAATACATCCTGAAGACCATTGCAGTTTCTATCGCCGACAATCTCAGGCCGTATACACCACAGGAGATAGCGGAAAACCTGCCCGATAGGCTCATCAAAGCACTGAAAAAACGGGCCCTCAGCGGCAAGCCTGCCACCAGCCTCCAAAGCGCCGTCGAAACTATTATCGCTCCCGACGGCGCCACCGACGAAATCAAGAAACAAATAGCCGAGGCTCTCGAAGCGGTCACCAGGGATGACCTTGTCCGGGCCGCACGAAGGGATCTCTCGAACGTCGCTCTGAAAAAACTGCAGCGGATCAGCCTGCTTCAGGACGTGAACAAGCAGCTCTCGGAATCCCAGCTCGCAACTCGCGAGAATGCCATCAATTTGCTCATCGGCCAGGAAACTGCAATCTGCACCGAAATCGGAATGAACTCAGACACCGATGATGACCGGCTCGACCTGCTGGACCAGACATACCGCCTCGCCAGCATCCACCGAGGAGCCATGCGGTATCGAAAGAAATCCGGCAATCAGGACCTCGTCCAGGCCGGGAAGCTGCTGGAAAACATCCGAAAGAGCGAGCCGAAGGCAATCAGCGCTTACCTGCTCGAGGCCGCCATCTGCGAGCAGCTCGGTGAAATCGAGCAGGCAGTACAACTGCTGGAGCAGGCGCTCGAAATCAAGCGCGAAGAGGCCGTTATACTGTTTCCCTATCACGATGCGGATTTCAGAGCGAGCATGCGTGGCAACCCGGCCATCATCGCCGCGACAATTATCGACGCAAAAGCCCTGCTTGCCCGCATATATAGTATACATTATGATGGCCCCGAAAAGGTGAACGCTCTCGCAGACGAAGTCAATGGGGAATATCCCCGGCACCCGCAAGTACTTGATGCCGTCGGGCTGATATATCTCAAGCGGCGGGAATACCCTCACGCTATCAAGAGCTTCGAATTGGCCCTTAAAGCCCACCGCAGCCGCTACCACCACTTCACACTGCAACGCGGCAATCCCCGTCCGGGCACGACGGGCCAGCAGTTCCTTCCGGCGCCCCTCTGCCTGTACCCGCTCGGGGGCGCCCTTATCAATGCGAGCTGTTACGTCGTAGACCCTATAATTGTATTCCACCTCAGCACGGCGCACTTCGAGGCGGGCCACTATGCAAACGCTCTCGACGCGCTCGATTCTCTTGGGCGGATCGAGGACCTCCGCCCGCAACTGGGCAAGCAGATCAGCGATCGGATCCGCGATTGCAAGAGAAATCTTGAAAAATGATTGAGAAAACGGTAGTCTCTTGGGGTAATATTATGAAACTCAGGAGACTGCCAGGAATGTTACGCTGGACTGCTGCACTAATTTTCGCTTGCTGGAGCTTCCTGTCCGCCATCCACGTGCAGGCACAACAGCCTGCTGATACCGGCGAGAAGATCGCACCGCCTGTGCTCACTACGATCTCGTGGGCGCCCGACGGCAAGCGCTTCGTGTGTATCGCCGAAAAGGCCGCCGGCTACGAAATCCACGTAGCAAACCTGCGCACCAATTCGCTCGCACCAATCGTGCGCAGCCGCGACCCTCTCGCTGCCGCCGCTTTCTCCCCCGACGGAGTTCGCATCGCCTACATCAGAGTTCCCCGGAACACCGACTACCTCGCCGAAGTGCGCGTCGTCAACTCCAACGGCACCGACGATCGCGCCATCACACAGGGCAAGAACCGCGCCGGCCTCGTCATCGAGACTTCCCTTTGCTGGCACCCCAGCGGTTCGCGTGTGCTCTTCGGCACGTGGTGCGATGTTCGATCGTCAGATGCTTTCGGCCTCTATATCGCCGACATCCAGGGCCGCGAGACGAGACGCATCAATCCTGCCGACGAAGAAGCCTTCCATCCCAGATGCTCGCCCGACGGCAGCCGCATCATGTACCTCGGCCGCACGGGCGGCCCGGCCGCTCTCGTCTCGATCGCCCCTGATGCATCCGAACGCAACGTCATCGTCCACGACATCCACCGAGGCTCCGGCCTGGTGAGCGGCTCGAGCGCACCCGCATGGGCGCCCGACGGCAATCTTTTCGCGTTCGTCGAACAGCGCCCCGGCAGCGATGTTACCAGCGTCTGGATCAGCGCCCTTCAGGGCCGCGTCCCGCATGAAGTTTCGCCGCAATGGCAGCCGGCCGCCTCGCCCTCATGGTCGGGGAATTCAAGATACGTCAGTTTCCAGTGCGGCGGAAGCCATACACCGGCGTCCGTCTGGATCGGTGATGCATCCAGCCTGCGTGCCAAGCCTGCACTCGACGACAAGCTCTTCAATGTGGCGCCCGCATACTCTCCGGCAAACGACAGGATCGCGGTGCGCACATTCTACCTCAAAGACGCGAAGACACCCGAGGGCTCGCTCGTGCGAATCGTGAGCCGCAGGGGCAAGATCCGAACGCTCCTGGATGAAGACCCGCTCACAATCGCCGCAATGCGCCTGCGGGCCGTGCCCGGGGCAGATACCGCCAGGAAGCTCTACAAGCAGCTCAAACGCCGGGGACACCGCACCGGGGTTTACAAGCGCTGGATGCTGCTCGCCGCGTATTACGAGGATACCGCCCTCTTCCGCGATGCCGCAAAGAGCTACGGCAGAGCCGCCGCCGTTGTCGAGAACAAGCACGATAAGTTCAAAGCGCAATACGCCCAGGCCAAGGCGTGGGCACAGGCGGGAGAAGACCGGAAAGCGCTCGACCTCTATTTCGACATCGCAAAAGAAATGTCACCCGCCCAGCGCGCTGAAGCGCGGGCATACATCGACGGACTCGAAGATGTCAGCAAGCTCAAGGACAAACTGTTGCGCGGCGAGAATCCCGCACTGATGGCGCAACTCGCCACCGCATACAGCCGCATCGGATGCCGCCGCCAGGCCGTCAAGTGGCGCTGCCGGCTCATCGAGAGTTTTCCCGATTACCCCGAAATCGAGCAGCCGATCAAAGACCTCGCAGACGACTGTGCGAGAGGAGTCCCGCTCGGAACCGTCTCCTGGCGCGCACTGTTCATGGCCGTCAAGTCGCTCAGGAACAAGAACAAGCCCGTCCCGCCGAACTTGCTCGTCTTTGCGGCCGAAGCGCACGTCCGCCGCGGCAGCTCGGACGAAGCCATCACGAATATCATCGACGCCATCGAGGCGGGCCTGCCGGAGACGCTGAGAGACCGTACAGCGTCGATACTGCTCGACCTCGGCGATCTGTACCTGGCAAAAGATGATTTCCCAACCGCCGCAGAATGCTACAAGAAAGCGATCGACCTGTCGAAAACCGCAACGGCCGCGCGTGGCTATCAGGGACTCGCCAGGGCCCACTACCGCACAAGCAATCACGCCCAGGCCGCTCAAGCCTTCGGGCTCGCACTCGATGCCACCACCCATCCACAGACGCACGAACTCGCCGCCGAACTGATCCGCCTTTGCAACAGCAGACTGCCCCCCACTGACCTCGCCGCCTACAAGCGGGCACTCGCAAAAGCATACCGCATCTCGGGCATGACCGCGAAGGCCGAGGAACTCGAGAAGCAGTGATCGGTGATCAGTAATCAGTGATCAGTGGCCAGTGATCAGACAAACCCGCCAAAGTCGAGACCGCCCGCACACTGTGGGTGCCTGCCGTCAACAATCACGGCGGCTTCGGACGATGGGATTTCATCGAGATCGGCGATCCGTGGGATGCGGCCGACGTCATCCGATCTGCTATCGCCTGTCCATCACCCGCAGACAAAGAAGGGAACTGACCGATGTTGCAGCCCCAGAACGTGCAGAAGAAGTACTATCACCTGTTTACCGACATCGATACCGGCCGGATGAAGATCCCCAAATTCCAGCGCGATTTCGTGTGGACCAATGTGCAAACTGCCAAGCTGATCGACAGCATAATAAAAGGGTTCCCCGTCGGCACGTTCATCTTGTGGAAAACCAGGGAACGACTGCGCCACTTCCGCAACATCGGCAATGTCGCTCTCCACGACATCCCTCGTGGCGCCGCTGCTCTCTACGTCCTGGATGGGCAGCAACGAATCACGTCTCTCTACGCCGTTCGAAAAGGTGTCCGCGTCACCAAGAAAGGGCAGGAGATCGACTACAAGCGTATCTCAATCAACCTTGCCCTTGACCCCGATGAAGATGAGGAAATTGTTACGCCCGATCCGCCGGAAGACGGTACTCCGTACATGAGTGTTCACAAGCTGCTCAACGGCTCTATAGACGAGTTGGCCAGCGAGTACCGAGAGCATCTGCGAAAGATCAGCACATATCAAAGGCGGTTGACCGGGTACGATTTCTCTACCATTGTCATTGAGGATTACCCGATTGATGTGGCATGCGAGGTGTTCACCCGCATCAACACTGGCGGGACCGAGCTCACACTGTTCGAGATCATGGTCGCCAAGACCTATGACGAGGAACGCGACTTTGACCTGGCCAAAAAGTACGACTGGCTCGTCAACAACAAAGGCGCGGAGAAGGACCTCGAAGACGTAGGATTCGACACGGTTCCCGCTTCGACCGTCCTCCAGTGCATTGCTGCTCACCTTGATGGGCGCGTGCGCAGGAAGGACATCCTCAAGCTGGACAAGTTGAGATTTATCAACTGCTGGCCTGACGTGAAGAGCGGCATCTTCAATGCTGTGGATTACATCCGCTCGCAACTGCGAATTCCCGTGTCGCGTCTTCTACCTTACAACGCCCTGCTTGTCCCGTTCACCTACTTCTTCATCCGCAATGACGGGAGGTCACCGTCGACGCGGCAGAACAAGCTTCTCGTCCAGTACTTCTGGTGGGCTTCGCTATCGCACCGGTTCATTTCAGGTGTGGAGAGCAAGCTGGCCCAAGACCTGGAGCGGATGGATCACATCCTCAATGACCAGGTGCCATCCTATCAAGGCGAGGGGGTAGAAGTAACCATCCAGAACCTCACGGAAACGTGGTTCAGCGCGGGCGACGCGTTCTGTAGAGCCATCCTGTGCATCTATGCTTACCAACAACCGAAGTCCTTCGCAGATAATGGACTGGTTATACTCGGCAACGACTGGCTCAAGGTCGCCCGTAGCAAGAATTATCATCACTTCTTCCCCAAGAAGCACTTGAGCGAGGCCGGGTTAACCGACCGGCAGGCCAACTCGGTTATGAACATCACGCTCGTCAGCGCAGAGCTTAACAAGCGTAGGATACGGGCTAAGGCGCCGAGCGTCTACATGAACGAATTCCAGACGGTAAACGGAGACCTGTCGGCCACGATGCGGTCACACTTGATCGACGACCTCAACGCATTTGGTGTATGGACGGATGATTACCCAACCTTCATCGAGAAGCGCGGCCAGCGCGTGCTGGAAGAGATAGAGAAGCGGCTCCACCCCGACCTGACCTGATAACGAACACAGGGGAATCAAGTGCTCCGCAAGAAGACCCCCAATACCCCCAAACAGATCACGTCCACCAAGCACAAGGACAAACGGAAGAACATCGCCACACGCGAGCTGCAGGATTTCGTCAAAGACGACTGACCTCTCCGCCTACAAGCGGGCACTCGCAAAAGCATACCGCAAAGCGGGCATGACCAAGAAGGCCGAGGAACTCGAGAAGCAGTAATCAGTGATCAGTCATCAGTGGCCGGTGATCAGTCATCAGTCATCAGTGATCAGTCATTAGACGCCAGTGTTTACTCTTCTCTTTTCACTATTACTGCGAGATGCAATGAAAGCCACCCGTCTTATACTCTTGACACTGGTTCTGCTTGTGCCGGTATCTCCATGCTCAGCCGGCGATGCGGAGAAGCCCGTTTCTTCTGCGAAGGCGTTCGTGCGAGCGCTCTCCTCGACAGAATCGACAGCCGGCGAACGCGCTGCTGCCTGGGATGCGCTCCGCGCGGCCGATAAGCCGCTGCCCAAGGCTGTAGGAGCCGCTATCGACAAGGCTGGTGAGAGCGCGTGGTGGCGCTTGACCGCGCTCATCCGGTCAAATGCCGTCAGGAAGGGCTGCAAAGGACTCCGCACGCGCAGCAGCTCTCATCAGGAGAATGTCAGGAAGGCCGTCCGTGACGGCGGCTTCTCCAGGGGCAAACTCGATCGGGCGACGGCTCCCATCGACAAGGAACTGCAAGCGGCCAGGGCCGCTATGGAGGGAGCACCCGGATACGGCGATATCGTTGCACGCAGCGACGAAATCGAGAACAACGCCGTCCAGGCCGACAGACGCTTCGGTTGGACCCAGGAGCTTCGCGACATGCTGATCCTGCTGGCGCTGGTGAGCCAGAATACCCGCAACGGCTCGCACCGCCCGATACTGGCGCGCAACCGCCAGGTGGGCCGGTGGGTCGATCCCTGCGAAGAAGCCTGCGCCGCCCGACTGAACGTTCACCGCCTGCTGATCGGATTGCAGGTGATGTACATCGACCCGCGGCTCGTGATCGCCTCGAAGAAACATAGCGAAGAGATGGTCGAAAAAGGCTACTTCAGCCACAAATCGCCCACGGAAGGGCTGAAGTCGCCCGGCGACCGCGCGAAACGCGAGTATACGTCGTGGTCTGGCTGGTGTGGCGAGTGCATCGCAAGACCCGGCCGGGCCTCGGGCTTGAGGGCGTTCAGGCAGTGGTATTACTCGCAGGGCCACCACGGGATAATGATCTCCGGCGCGGCTTGCGTGGGAGTCGGCTCGACCGGCGGGACGTTCACCCTGATGGTTGGGAACGACACATCGTGGAGCGCCCCCCGCACTGTCAAGATGGACACCTACGTCCGCGGACGATATCGCGCCGGTGACGACCCCGACATGCTCTTCAAGGTGGCCCGATGGTGCCAAAAGGACGGCCTGAAAACCCAGGCCATGGACGAACTCGCGCGAGTGCTGAAGCTCAAACCGGACCACAAAGAAGCAGCCCGCATGCTGAAGGGACTTCAGCAGCGGAAGCCAGGAATGCACACAAGGCCAATGCCATGAGCACCGGCTTTCCAGCAGCCCGGTTCGCTGTTTACTGAATACTGTTCACTTTTCACTGAATAGTGCGATTGCCGGACGCGCCCGGCCCCCACCATCCACCTACTTGAGCCATTCGGTGTGGAAGTCGCCCTCCTTGTCCACTCGCTTGTATGTGTGCGCGCCGAAGATGTCGCGCAGCGCCTGGATCATGTTTGCCGGGACGCGCGCGGTGCGGTAGGTGTCGTAGTAGGCCAGCGAAGCGCCGAGCGTCAGGCACGGAACGCCCTGTCCGATGGCAGCCGTGACGGTGTATCGCAGGCCGCGCTGCAGCTCCTGGATCCTGTCGGAGAAGCCAGGTGCGAGCAGCAGGTTTGCCGGCTCGGGGTCGGCGATATACGCCTGCTTGATGGGCTCGAGCAGCTTGGAGCGGATGATGCAGCCGCCCTTCCATATCTGGGCGATGTTGCCGAGGTTCAGGTTGTAGTCGTATTCGACGGAGGCTACGCGCAGTTGTGTCATCCCCTGCGCGTAGGAGCAGTACATCGTCGCCAGTAGTGCGTCGCGCGCCGCCTCGATGAGCTCCTCGGCTTTTCCACAATAATCGCCCTCGGGGCCCGAGAGCACCTTCGACGCGGCGACCCGTTCCTCCTTGAACGCCGAGAGAATTCGTGCGATTGTGGCGGAATCTATCGTCGGGATGGGCACGCCGATATCGAATGCGAGTTGCGAAGTCCACTTGCCGGTGCCCTTCTGTCCGGCCTTATCGAGGATGATATCGACCATCGGCTTGCCGGTCTCGGGGTCTTTCTTGCCGAGAGCTATGGTGGCAATCTCCATGAGGTAGCCGCCGAGTTCGCCGTCGTTCCAGCGGCCGAATACTTCCGACAGCGTGGGGGCCTTCAGGCCGAGCAGGCGGGAGAGAATGTCGTAGGTCTCGGCGATGGCCTGCATGATGCCGTATTCGATGCCGTTGTGGACCATCTTGACGTAGTGGCCCGCGCCTTTCGGGCCGATGTAGCAGCAGCAGGGGGTGTCGTCGACTTGCGCCGCGATCTTCGTGAGGATCGGCGCGCAGTGGTCGTACGCTTCCTTCTGGCCGCCGGGCATGATGCTCGGGCCGTGCCTGGCGCCCTCCTCGCCGCCGCTCACGCCCATACCGATATACTGCAAGCCCGCCGCCTCCAGCTCCTCGTTGCGCCGCTGCGTATCAAGGAAATACGAATTGCCGCCGTCCATTATGATGTCGCCCTTCGAGAGCAGCGGCTTGAGCTTCTCGATGAATGCATCGACTGGAGGGCCGGACTTGACCATCAGGACTATCCGGCGCGGCGTCTGCAGCGACTCCACGAATTCTTCTATCGAATAAGTTGCAAAAATCTTCTTCCCGGCGGCCGGCCCGGCGGCGAAAGCCTCCGTCCTGGACGCCGTCCGGTTGAAAACCGACACCGAGAAGCCCTTGTCTTCCATGTTCAGGACAAGGTTCTGCCCCATCACCGCAAGGCCGATAAGGCCGATATCCTGCTTTGGCATGTGGATACTCCGTTTATTGCTGATCGTCTGGAACAGGGGGAGAGATTATCAGAAAACAGCCCGGATGTCAACTTTCAGGACTCCACCGCCGTCCGTCCCCGGGTGGCACGGTCAACGGTCTTTCGTTGGCCGTGGCATTCTTCCTGCTCCTTTGCACGTCCAAGCTTTGCTTGAACGCGGCACCCCAGGCAGATGGCCATCCAAGCGCGTGCATGGATCGACACAGAGAGCTCCGCAGGAGCGACGGGCCGTTGGGGCGGTATCTGTCCGTTGGCCAGGCACCCGTTGAACACACACAATGAGAAGACAACCGATCTCGATAGCCAGACCACCTCATCCGTGTTGATCTGTGGTTCCATTCCCGCCTGCTCACCATGCGATCTATTTCTTGAAATACTGCCTGAGTGATTCTGTCAGGCTGCTCTTGGCTCGCGACAGCAACGACTTGACGGCAGGCATGGTCTTGTCCATCGCTTCGGCGATCTCGGTGTATGACAGGCCTTCGTATCGCCGCAGGATGACGGCGAGCCTCTGGGCCGGCGGGAGCTTCTCGATGGCGGCACGGACGATCCGACCGCGCTCTTCGGCCGTCATTGTTTCGAAGGGCTGTACCGCTTTTTCGTCGGGCACATTCAGGGGGGAGATATCCGGATCCGGGCCTTCGAGCACCACCGGACGCCGTACCCGGCGGCGGAGTTCGTTGTAACACACGTTGCGCGTGATACGGAACAGCCAGGTGCGGAATGCGGCCGTGGGCTTGTACTTCGGCGCCGCACGGAAGATGTTCAGGAACACCTCCTGCGCCAGGTCCTCGGCCGTCGTGGCATCACCGATGAGCCGATAGATCGTGTTGATCACCGATTGCTGGTGGCGGACGATTAATTGATCGAAAGCCGAAAGATCGCCCCTTGCGAAGCTGGCCATCAACTCGGCATCCGATGGCAACTGCTCTGGCACCGCGGCGCTCCGAGACGCTGAAGGACACTATCGAACCCTTTTGACGACAACAGGATACAGAAAGGAGGAACGGAGGGCAACGGAAATCCGCGGCATGACTCCATATCGTGAGGTATCTTATGTGCCGCGAATGTGCGCGTCAGCGTCCGGTACGCCCGGGAGAGGCTCCGTCTCTTCGCAGCGGAGCCGCTGAGCGCCGGGGGGCATATAGGCTGGGGCTTCAGCCCCAGTAGAGGAGCGGAAAAAAACGCGCCGCCCTGAAGGGGCGGCGGACAGGAGTACTTGCCGTGGCCCTTCAGGGCACAGCAAGGGGCTGAAGCCCCAGGCTTTATGCCTTGGCCGCGACGCGGCCCGGAATCAGCTTGCGGGCGCTTCGGGGTGCAAACATCCATTGCCTCTGGATGACGGTTGTCCAGGATACCCCACGATCTGGATACAGACTCCCCTGA
>JAUWKK010000180.1 GCA_030614245.1 Planctomycetota bacterium
CCCCGACAACAACATAATGGACGAGATGTGGTCGGTCCGCCCCACTGCGGACGCGACGCCATTGCGAGGCTACTTGGGGCGTTTTCTTTTTTCGGGCGATGATGTTTTCCAACGAGTCGGCGAGCTAAGCGGCGGGGAGCAGGCGCGCGTGGCCATCGCCAGGCTGATCCTCGCCGGAACCAATCTCCTCGTTCTCGATGAGCCGACTAACCATCTCGATATCCAGTCGCGTACCGCTCTCGAACAGGCGCTGCTCGGCTTCGACGGTACCATACTGCTCGTCACGCACGACCGCTTTCTGCTGAATAAGGTTGCCCGCAAAGTCCTTGCAATCGGACACGGCACGGCAAAGCTCTACAACTCGCAGTACGCTCGTTGCGAGCAGAAGATCCGCGCCCAGTTCCATCCCGCCACAACCACGCCGGAGCCGGAAGCAAGGTGTAAGCCGAGGCCAGGACCGAAATCCTCGAGTAAGCGCAGGCGAATCGCCAAGTCGCTCAACGAACTGGAACAGCTCATCATCGAGCGGGAAGATGAGCTTTCGCACAACGAGTGGCGGCTGGCCGACCCCCAGCTCTTCCGGCATCCAGAGAAAATGAAAAAACTCAAGCGGGAGCACGCGGCTATCCGGAAGAGATTGGACGAACTCAACGCCGAGTGGGAGGTCCTGGTAGACGAACGGGCTTCCTGATTCAGCCCTGCGGTCAGCGGGTGCATTGATATGCGGAGGCGGCCATCGCTCAGATTAAGACCTCAGACCTCAGGCCTCAGGCAGAAAGAGCGAGCGGCATCCCTGAAGTCTGTAGCCTGAAGCCTGTAGCCTTCGTTATCTCGCGTCGTCGTGCCATGATGTTGTGATGTGAATCGTGCCGCTCTCGAGCTTTCGGCGGAGCATGGCCTTGACGCGATTGCGGAGCAGCCGTCTGATCGGCGGGATGAGTATTGCGAAGCCGAGCGCATCGGTGAGCAGCCCGGGCGTTATCAGCAGTGCGGCTGCGAGCACGACCATGAGGCCGTCGATGATACCGTCGGCGGGTAGTATTCCATCGGCGAGGTCGCGCTGAATCTGCCGCCAGACCGCCAACCCCTGCCGGCGTGCGAGCGTAGCGCCCAGCACACCGGTTGCCAGCACCAGCACGATCACCGCTTTGGCACCATCAAAAACCCGGCCAAGTTGAATCAAAAGATACAACTCGGCCAGTGGCACTATAGTGAAAAGGAGAATCAGACGGATTATCATCAGTCAGCGGGTCTCGAAGGGATGCTGCCCGACAGACTCCATAGTTGCAGCCTCAGAGCGTTCAATGAAGTCCGAGGTCCAGCAGGTAGCGATTGTTCCACCGGTCGATGAGGTCCCGTTCCGATGCCTCATCATCCTTGTAGAACTCCATCACGTGGCCGTCCAGGAAGAGGATATTGGCAATACCGCCCCGGTGTCGGAAGTCGATCTGAGTGACATTCCTGGGCTTGTTGTCCGTTCCGGAGGTGTATGCGTAATGGACTATAGCGCTCTTTGTCGGTCCAATAATCGCCGCATGCGAAATATGCTTGAACTCCTGCATATTCATGGGCCGTTTGAGCGCGTCGGAACCGGGATTATTGGCCAGTTTAAGGGCCATCTCGTGAATCGTTGTATTATCGGCTTCGCTCGTAGGCTGCCTGCCTTCGTCTGCTACAAATACCCTCAGGGCCATCATGAACAGCGTCGCATCATACCTGCCCGGGTAGGAACTGCCTATGACCGGTATCGGCTCGAACTGGCCCTTCGATGCCATGTACACACCATCGCCGACGCCGCGAGTAGGGTCGACCCAGGCCTTATGCAAAGGAAGCACCCCCTTCTTGCCTTTCTCCCATCTCCTGTAATCATCCCATTTGCGGTCCGCCATATACATGCTCAGTATCATCTTCCATCTGAGGGGGTTGCCCTTGTTATAGCCATTCCCCTCGGGGTCCTGTTTGCCGGAGCCCTGATCGCAACGGGGCAGCCAGCCGTGGTGCTCGCCCTGGTACATAGCGAACGCCCGCCCTATCCCCTGCAATTGCACCTTGCACTTGGTCGTATAAGTGTAATCCTTCGCCGTGCTGTAGACCGGATACCCGATAGCCGCCAGCAGCATTATCACTGCCATGACCACAAGCAACTCCATCAACGTGAAACCTTGCCTCTTGATGTCTCTATACATTGCTCTACTCCTCGCACAAAAGGCCTGACGGCGCAACTTAACTCCTCTACTATTATTGTATCGGGTTGTCACAACTTGTCAAGAGCGGCAAATCCGCCAAGTCTTGCCGAATATCGCCCCAAGCCTGTCCCATTGTCCGTCGCGCCAAAAGCCAAAGACTGAAATTGCAGCAAACTTATTTGCATCTTCACGCACCAACGGGTATAATAGCAGGCGGTTTTGCTGGGGAATGGTGCAATAGGTAGCACGCCTGACTCTGGATCAGGAGGTTGCAGGTTCGAGTCCTGCTTCCCCAGCCACAAGAGGCGCCCCCATCATCCAGCGGCCCAGGATGCAAGGTTCTCAGCCTTGTCACAGGGGTTCGAGTCCCCTTGGGGGTACCACAAAGCGGTGAGAGAGGATCGGCCCACAGCCTCCAGGCCGTTCCAACTACGCAACGCCAGTGGCTCAGCGGATAGAGCACCGGCCTACGAAGCCGGGGATCGCAGGTTCGAATCCTGCCTGGCGTGCCACAATCCGCCTTTGGTGGCCGTAATTCGCCGGTAGCCGTTCTGTGTGCAGCCCCATGCCGCCCGCTTCCGGCATGGGTTTTGGTCAAATTCGAGGTCAATTGAGTCAAATTTGGAGTCAACTTCTCGGGCGGTGATTCGAGGCCGGCCGTGCCCGTGGCCCTCAGTGGCTCGGCCTCGCTCTCCTGCGGCGAGAGGTCGGGCATGCGGTCGAACTTCACGTTCGGGTGGCGGTAGTCGAGGTGCATATAGATCGCATCGGTTATGGCCGACGAGGAGTGCCGGGCGAAACGCTGAGCCATCTCCTTGTTGTGCGTCCAGAGGTAGTAGAAGGTGATAGCTGTGTGCCGCAAGGCGTGAAAATCGGCGTAGCGGCCGTACTCGTCGATGTAAGGAATGCCGGCGGCCTCGAGGTCCACCTTAAGCATATCCGCTTGTCTCCGTGGCATCGGGAAGGGCTGCTCTTCGTCAGGATGGTGTTCCCGCCACTTCCGCAATCGCTCGGCAAGCTCGGGCTGGACGAGTTTCAGCGTCCCGCCCTGGCGGTTCTTCGTGTCAGCCGGGTTCAGGACGATGCACGGTTCCGCACCCTCGAGCTCGAAGCATTCCCACGTGAGGCTCCTGGCTTCACCGGCTCGCAGGGCCGACCCGCCGATAACCTGATAAAGCAATGCCCGGCGAGGCCCGGCCATTCCCTTGACGGCGGGGCCACTGTGTGCGGCCGCGATCAGCTTCCGCATCTCCTCGACAGTCAAAGCACGCCGGATGCGCTGGCGGTCATCGGCCCTGACGGTTTTTCGCTTGAGGCCTCGCAGCGGATGTTTGGGCATTCGGTCGGCCACATCGACCATCCAGGTCAGAAACGCCTTGAGGCTTTTGAGATAGTGATTCCTGGTCTGAAGGCTAACCGGTTCGGGAGGAAGGCCTTTCGCCTGCGGACGGGCATCCGTCAGCCGGTCGAGCGTTTTCGCGATAAGGTCCGCATCGATCCGCGGCCAGCGGTTGATCCGGGCCATCTCGAACGTGCGCTCGATCTTCCGCAACGATTCCCGGATGTGGCCGGCGGTGCAGTGTTGGCTACGCAGATAGTCGCCGTAGTCGGCGAGGTGTTCGCTGAGCGGGGTCTTCCGGCTCTCCTCATATTGATCCTCAATGCCGAGGCCGCGGAGGTGCGCCGTCTCTCGCATCCTTGCGATGATATCGTGTGCGGCGGACTTGTCTGCTGTGTGAAGATTGACCTTGCGCCTGGCGCCGTGCTCGTTGATGATCTCGACAGCGTAATCCCGCGATTCGCACAAGTTGCCCCGCTTGTCGCGATGTCTGCGCTTATACGGATTACCTGCACCCGCAATCGTGAAGTGCCCCGCAGGCATCGAAAAGGCTCGTGGTGACATTGCATCCTCCTATATGGGCATCGTGGCCCGCTTGTCAAGGTCATCCTCAGGGAACCCCAGGTCCGCCCATCTTGCGTAATGTGGGCAGCAGGCGCGTATCCAGCGGTCGAGGACGGCGTCTCGCCATCTTACGGACGTGCCGATGCGAACATCTGCCGGCGGAATTCGCCCGCTGTTGGCTCGGCTGCGAACCTCGCGCTCAGAGATGCCGAGTTTGATAGCCACCTGCCGGGCACTGAGTAGCACCGGCTTCACGGTGAGGGCAGCTTTCGCTTCAGCGACCATATCGATCGCCACATTGATTGGAATACTCGTCAGCTCTTTCTCAAACACCTATTACTCTCCGGACCCCTGCCTCATCTCGCCAACGTCCCATTGCCGGCATTCCACCAACTACGATGTGCAAGAAGATAATGAATCGAGATCGCCGATGCAAATGGATAATGCGTCAACTTCGTGTACAATCGTGCGGACACATTGTTGACTCACATGTGTTCACATTGTTGACTCACACATGCTCGATGATAGCATCCTTTGGGAACTTCGGATGAAGCCGTATCCAACCCTTGGCAATAGGTGCCTCCTGTATAAACCGGTGCTTATTATTTTCATGGGCGATGGCAGGATGATCGGAATACTTGCCGCCACCCGTGTTTATCCTATAGGCTCGAATCAACTGATAGCGGCTCTCATATTCCAGCTCCCGCCTACCGGCCTTCGGTGAGACGCCAGGCCCATCCTCATTGTGGATTTTCCATGCTAAAGTCGTCAGTCGCATCCGGGGGTCAGACCTCGAGAAGTCGAGATCTTCAATCTTCTCGAGGCCAGGGTTCCACCATGTCACATGCAGAATGTATCCTTGCTCATCCACTGTTACTACCGCACGTTGATCAGTCGCCCGGGCTTGCTCTCCCGCCGGTTTCTCGGCTGAGCGCTTCCGCTCCGCCAGCAGTTTCTGCCATCGCTGCTGGTCATCCTGCTCATCTTGCAACAGGGCGGCCGAGGCCTGCCGCTGCGCCCAGTTCGAGTCAGGCCATGCACTCACGGCAGCCTTGCGGCGCTCCGCCTGCTGCTCCTGGAATGTGTCCGCGTCCCATGTAATGTCCGTCAAGTAGAGGAGGGACGCGTTGACTTTCGATATGCAAGGAAGCGATTCGATAATGGAATACGCGTCTTCAGGTCTCTCAGACAGGGGTTCCCGAACTTCCGCCGGCAGGGCCTTCTTGATCTTCTCCCATTCTTCTCGCATGGCGAAGAGCAGCCCCCCGCTCGGCCTCCTCAATTTCCTTCAGTATCTCCACTGCCAGCCGGTGCGCAGGGGGCGCGGAGAGAGTTGGCTTTGGTGGGCGCATCTCGAAGATCGAGCCTTGCTTGGACAACCTAGTCGGCATCGTAACCGCGATGTCCTCGACTTTGAGCTCCGTTCGCAGCGCCTTCAGGCCCCTTGACCACAGGTTTGTGGGATCCTTGGCCCGTAGGCTCTTGACGATCTCTAACTTCACCCGTCGCCAACCATCCAAGAACGCCTTGCGACGGCCCTCGGGTATCTTCGACAAGCGGCCCCGGCCGACGTGGCATACTTGCTGGATGTAGTAATCTTCAATGGACATAGCGTTGAGGGCGGCAGTCTCCTCGTCGGGTATAGCCAGCTTCTCGGGGCTGCTTCCACAGGCGATTATGATGTCCTTTCGCCTTCTCTTCAGCACATCAGCTTGCGAGGCCTGAACCACTATCATCTGTTTATTGGTCCGGGTGTTGCAGAGCAGTTCAGGCCACAGGTTGCTCACGGTGGGCCCGAAGTGCCCATTGAAGAGTTCCGAGCAGACATCTCGCATTCGCTCGGTCATGGCTGTTGCCTGCTTGCGGGTGTGCTTCCTACAGGTGGCGACCCTTCGGCGGATCGCCTCGATATATTTCGGTGTGGGCTTAGCCATCCGTCAGCCCCCGACAAAAAGCGAGCCTCAATTGCGTCGCGCTTGGAACTGGGGCCATGCTAACCCGCGCGGTCAATTGAGACTCTTGTGGTCTTCTTCGGTTGTTGAGCATGGCTTACGCCCTGCGACGGTTCCAGTTGTTCCGAGGCCTACGGCCTCGCTGCAATCATCTGGTGGCTCCGGTTGGAAGGAGCACGGG
>JAUWKK010000353.1 GCA_030614245.1 Planctomycetota bacterium
GCTACGCGGCCAGGAATCAGCTCGCTCACGATTCGGGTTGAAAACATCCATTGCATCTGGATCATGGTTGGCCAGGATACCCCACGATCTGGATACAGACTCGCCTGTGGTTCCACTCCCTCCACAGGCGCGCAGGCGGCCCATGCCGTACCCGCCCGCCCGCCCATGGCTGGGGCAGACGGGTCCGTTCCGGGGCCATTCGAAAGCGGCTCCGTTTCCGGTCGAAAAAAGTGAAAAATCCGCAAAACTTCTTCCATGATGCCGCGAAAGGCGACTTGCAGGGGCGGTTCGCGAACCGCCCCTACGACTGCCGTAACTCCGCTTCTCACAAGCGGCTCCGAACAACGCAACCGGCTCACAGAATGCCGGTTCACCTTGAAACCTTACCTCCAGCGGAAGTAGAATGCTGCTATGGAAGAGCAACTCGACACGCTCATCGACGCCTTCTTGTACTATATGGCAGCCGAATGCGGCGTAGCCGATAACACGCTCGAGGCCTATAGCCGCGACATGGCGCGGCTGCGCAGGTTCCTGATACTCCGACTCCTGCCCGTCGGCGAAGTGGACATGAACGACTTGATCGAGTTCGTCATCGACCTGAAGGAGCAGGGGCTGGAAATCAGCACGATCAACCGGCACGTTGCGTCAATGCGGATGTTCTTCAAGTTTCTGGCCGCCGACGGATACATCAGGCGCAATCCGTCAGCGCTCGTGAATTACCCGAAGATGTGGCGCACGCTTCCCGATACGCTGTCCGTGGAAGAGGTCGACCGGCTCCTCTCGGTGAAGCCCAGGTGCCCACTCGACGTGCGCAACGTCGCCATCATCGATATGCTCTACGCGACAGGCGCGAGGGTCTCTGAGGTGATCGGGCTGATGCTCGGCGACGTGAACCTCGACTTCCGCTTCGTCAGGGTTACCGGGAAAGGCTCAAAGCAGCGTGTGGTGCCGTTGGGGCTTGCCGCGGCCGACCGGGTGGCGGATTATCTGGAGAACATTCGGCCCCGGCTGGCCAGGGATCATTCGGGAAAGGAGTTTTTTCTTACGCGCACGGGGAGACGGCTCGACCGGAAAAGCGTCTGGCGGATTGTGCGGAAGGTTGGCGTGGCGGCGGATATCAGGAAACATCTTTCGCCGCACACGCTGCGGCACTGTTTTGCGACGCACCTTGTAGAGCGCGGGGCCGACCTGCGGTCAGTTCAGGAGATGCTGGGCCACGCAAGCATCGCCACGACCCAGGTATACACGCATGTTGACAAGGACAGGCTCAAGGCGATTCATCGCCGTTTTCATCCTCGCGGATGAGCTCCCCCATCTCGTCATAATTGCTGAGGTCCTCGAGCAGGCGTTCCAGGGCGATATCCAGCTTGTCCGGGCTCTCATATTCTCCCTGCTGAATCATTCGCTTGATACGTTTGATCCTCTCTTCCTCCGCTTTACTCCGCGCCGAACGAGGGTTGGTTCCAGCAGTCTTCACCGGCTTCGGCTGCCTCCATCGCAACGAGAACGACCGTGAGTCAGGGCCGTTATCCCACAAGGTCTGGGGCCTACACCTGCATATTATATCGGTAGGATGTTGCTGAATCTTAAGGACAAAACCACCATCGGCAGATTCGCTCTCAGCAGCACGCAAGCTGTTTTATCGCATGCACTTACAACCCTGTCGGCGGCCGCAGGTATCGAAAAAAAGCGAGCCGCCGCTCCTCGGCTGCTCGCCCGTTCGGCTATGCGCTGTATTATGCTGGCCTGCCGCCACTTCCCCGCAAGCGGCACTTGGCTACAAGATCGTGGGCATTCACCCGCTTGAGCCCCACTTTACAGTGTCAGCCAGTTTTCCGAGACCCCGTTCCCCGCGTCACATCGTGAACTCCATAGGCGGGATTCGGTCCAAAGGCCACCGAGCGATATCCTTCCAGGTCATCTGACCCTCCGGCGTCCCGCCTTCCTTCGAATACATGAAGCGCCAGCGTTCCTTGAACTTCATACCATTCTTCACGAGCAAATACCGGTTGTTGATGCCGGAACTCCTTGCGGTCGTCACGTTCTCAAAATGATACATCTCGACCGACGGGATATATAATACTCTGTACCCCAGGTGCCTGACCCGATAGCAGTAGTCGATATCCTCATACTGCACCGGATTGAAGTACTCGTCGAAATACCCGGCCTTCCTGATAACGTCGGCACGGACCATCCACGACGCGCTGATGGCGCACTGCACGGACCGCGACCGGTTGTACTGCGGCAGGTCGTTCGGCTCGCCCCGCCCAGTGAAGTTCACCCGCCCGGTAGGCGACACCTCCGCACCGGCGCACTGGATCGGATTCGGCGGGAAAGGAAAGAGCAGCTTCGGGCTGATTATCCCCGCCTTCGGGTTCTGCTTGAACGCTTCCATCATCCGCTCGATCCACGTCAGTGTGCGGACGCCGACGTCGTTATCGAGAAAGGCGACATACTCGCCCACGGCGGCGTCGATGCCCTGATTTCGGGCTGTTGAAGCGCCGCGATTGGTCTTGTTGAATATCAGCTTGAACGGAGCACCCCGCCGTTCGCCCTCAGCCGCGTACGCCCGCAGTAGAGCCGGAGTGTCGTCCGTCGAGCCATTGTCCACGATAATCACCTCGAGAGGACGATGGATGCTGCGCAGCAGGCCCTCGAGGCAGCGCTTGGTGTATTCGCACTTGTTGAACGTTGCGATGACAACCGAAACCAGGCTGCCATCCGACGAGCTGTCAGACACAATTCTTTCCTCCGTAACGCGTTGGCCGTCGTTCCCGAGATACTAGTGAATGGAGCCGCTCAGGCTGCGACCGCCAAGCCGCTGACGGACTCCGGCGCTGGGGCACTCATGCCTGGCCACTCAATTCCATGTCTGCGTCCAGCTCGTCAATCACTTTGGCCAGCAGCTTCGGCGCCGGTGCGAGGAATCTCTCAATCACCGGGCGCAGGCCGTCGGGCTGCCTGGCTTCGAATCGCAGCGTAATCTTCGGCTCGGTCACCGACATCCTCGCGAGGCCCCAGCCGTCGGGGTAGTCCACTCGCACGCCGTCCATTCGCGAGACATCACACGCATCATCGGCCCGCGCCGCGATTGCATCGAGAATTGCCTCCGCCTCGTCCTGGCCGCACGGCAGTCGCAATGCCGGCGTTGCGTTGGCGGCCGGGATGTCCTCGAGGATCGCCGAAAGCGGCTTTCCCGCCTGCCCGATCATCCGGGCGCATCGCAGGAACGCATACATCCCGTCGTCGTTGGCGTTCAACCTGCGATAGAAGA
>JAUWKK010000043.1 GCA_030614245.1 Planctomycetota bacterium
CCGGCTCTCAGCGGCTCCGCAGCGAACAGACGAGGGCCCCGCGGCGCCTAAAGCACCCCATGACCTGGATACAGACTCTCTCGATCCTCTCATGTTTGAATCGCCCCATGAATCGTCTATAATGACGTTAGTAGACAGCCTGATAGTCTCAGGGAAGCCGGGAGGTGTGAACGATGGAATCTTACGAGGCGCTGCGCCGGGCCATCAACAAGGTCGGCGCCAAGAATGTTGCGGCGAAGATGAAGCTGTCGGCGGCGCTGGTATACAAATGGTGCGAGGCGCCCGCCGTGGACGCTCACGGCGAGGCGAGCGGTTCGCGCAATCCTCTCGATCGGATTGCCCAGGTCTACCAACTAACCGGCGATGACGCGCTCGTCGGCTGGCTCTGTCGCCGCGCAAGAGGGTTCCTCGTCAAGAATCCTACGCCGAATGTGAACGTTGACGCCGGAGTGCTCGCCGCCACGCAGGCGATGGTCAAGGAGTTCTCCGACGTGCTCGAGGCAGTGTCGGAATCCGTGACCAACGGCGAGGGCGTGGATGAAACGGAGGCCGGGCGGATCCGCAAGGAATGGGAAGAACTGAAATGCCTCTCCGAAAGCTTCGTCGTAGCATGCGAAACCGGACGCTTTGACGGGCGGACCGAATAACAGCTATTAGAGGAGAGCTCAGCAGCCGATGCAAGGAATCCTGCAATGACCGAAGACATCGGGCGTATCCTGGCGAACTGGCCGTACGAGCCTGAAAAGAATGTCCGCGTCATCAGGGGAATGGACGGCAAGGAGAAGGTCCAGGTTCGCCTGCCGGCGGGTATCGAACAATATGAAGCCGACGGCCGGCCCGACGGCAAACGTCCCAACGGCTGCGAATCGCTGCTTGACGATTATTATGGCCGCATGCGCGCCTGGTGCGAGAGTCACGGCAGCGACGAGGGATTCCAACTGGATTCGAGCGATTGCGCCCGCTTAGGCGACGAGGGAATACTATATTACTATAGATACGTGCTGCTGTTTCAACTCGGCGATTACGACCGCACCGTGCGCGACGTCGAGCGGAATCGGCGGATGTTCGATTTCGTCAAGGAACATGCCGCCGATCCCGTCGACTTGACGGCACTGGAGCAATATCGCCCCTATCTCATACGGATGAGCCGCGTATCGAGCGCATTCAAGTGGGTGGGTGAGGGCGATTTCGACCGGGCGCTCGGATTCCTCGAGATGGGCCTGCGCGAGATCGATGCCCTGGAAGAGGTCGACACCGATGTCTTCCGCTTCGAGAAGAAGCGCTCGCTCAACCACCTGCGTGAAGTGAGGGCAGACATCATCAAGCGGCGGCCGCTTTCGCCCGTCGAAGAACTGCGCAAAGAAATCGGCCAGGCCGTCGCCGAGGAGAACTACGAACGAGCTGCCGAATTGCGCGACCGGCTCCACGAACTTGAACGGCAGGAAGAACTCGATGCCCCGTAAACTTACAGAGGAGTATCCGCATGAAACACGCGGAATGTTTCTGCCTTGCCTTCTTCATCGCGCTGGCGACGGCCGGCCGCTCCGATGCCGCCAGTATCAAAAATGCTGAAAAGAGCAGTCGCGTCAACTACCTGTTCTATCAAAGAGCGCACGAGAACGGCTGCGGCCTTGTGCGGGTAATCCCGCTGTTTACTCATCGCTACGATGAAATCACGGGCCAGCATAGCACGTTCATCTGGCCGCTGCTGTCGAGCGGAGGCCGGCGCCGCGAGGATGACGGCCGCTATACGAGCCAGATCGTGCCCTGGCCGCTGCTGACATCCTACACCTGGGGCCGCGACGGCGACGAGCACTGGGATATCTTCAGCAACATTGTCGTCACGCAGGTCAACGCCGATGTCAGCGACCCCTTCGAGCTTCGGCCGTTCTTCAGCACATTCTATTACCGGTGGATGCCTGTGATGCGCCCGATCTTCAGCGGCGGGGTCGAAGGCCGCCAGCAGTTGCATTACACGGGCGTAAGAGTGCTCTTCGGCTACAGCAGCCAACGCGGCGAGCGCGGCAGCTCGTCGCAGTTCGGCCTGTTCCCGCTCGTTTCCATATCGAAGATGGATGCATTCTTCCCGATGGGCGAAGACGCAGGCGAGCGGCACGTCGACGAGAAAGCGTTTACCGTGCCGATAGTCCTGGCCGGGCGCAACCGCTACCACGAGCGGCGCCCGGGCGGAGCAGTCGACAGCAGCCGCTGCGACTTGATCTGGCCGCTGTTCTGTTCGCGCAAGACGACGTTCACGCCGGCGGCATCCGATAAACAGCCGTCAGTCGGGCGCTACAGCCGGCTGCTCCCGATTTACTCGAAGGAGTCCTCGCCCGGTCGCGGCAAGTTCACTTTCTGGCCGCTTTTGATGCGCTGGGAGCGCACCGAGGAAGGCAGATTCTTCCGGCCGCTGCTGTTCCTGAAATTCAAGACGGGTGAGTGACTGCGGGCCGGTTGCGGCTGATCTCACGCATCATCGGCGATCTTCCGGGCGAGGGCGAGGAATTCGGGCCCAATCGCGGCGACCATCCCGTCGGTGCGCTTCTTCAGTTCTTCCAGCTCGTCATCGCTGATGCCATCCGGCACGGGCTCGCGGGCGGCTACGTAAATCTTCACCTTGGGCTCGGTGCCCGACGGACGCACGGTGATCGTGTTGCCCCGTTCCGTGCGGAAGATCAGCACGTTGCCGCTGATCCCTTCGACGTCGCCGACTGCCTCGCCGGTGATCGTGTCGGTCTCCTTCAGAACCTTGCGGTCGATAATGCGAACGATCCGCTGCCCTGATATCTCCTTCGGCGGCGCCGTGCGCAGCGTCTGCATGATCTTCTCGATCTTGCGCTTGCCTTCCAGGCCCGTCAGGTAGAAGCTTAGCAGGCTCTCGCAGTGATAGCCGTAGCGGCGATATATCTCGTTCAGCCGGTCGAAGATCGTCTGGTCGGACTTCTTGAGCTCGGCGGCAAGATTGGCCATTGTAACCGCTGCGATGGCGGCGTCTTTGTCGCGAACGCGATCGCCCCGGATATAGCCCAGGCTCTCCTCGCAACCGAACAGGAACGTCTCGTCCTCCTTGCAGCCCAGGAGCACCTCGGCGATGTACTTGAAGCCGACGAGCAGGGGATTGACGACGCGGACGCCGTAGTCTTCGCAGATGCGGTCGACGAGCGGTGTGGTAACGATCGTGCGTGCGACGACGCCCTTGCCGGGCGCGGGGAGGCCCCCCTGTTTTTTCAACTCCGAGAGGACGAAATGGATGATCAGCGCGGCGACTTGGTTGCCCGTCAGCCGCGTCCAGCCGGTTGGCGTCGGGATAGCGGCGGCGAGGCGGTCGGCGTCGGGATCGGATGCCATTGCCACGTCGGCGCCGATTTCCTTTGCGAAGCCGATCACGGCCTCTAGAGCGCGTTCTTCTTCAGGGTTCGGCTTGAAATCGGGCACCGTGGGGAAGTTTCCGTCGGGCGTCGCCTGGCTCTTTAGCACATGCACGTCGTTGAACCCGGCCACCTCGAGCGCCGGCGGCACCGACCATATCCCTGCGCCGTGGATCGGGCTGTATGCGATCTTCACGTCGCGGGCGCCGGTCAGCGTCATGCCGGCGACGTATTCTAAATATGGCTCGTCGACCTCCGGCCCGATGATCTCCAGCAGTTCATTGTCGAGTTCGCACGGTGGTGCGCTGTTGCGGGCCTGCACGAGCTTCACCTGCTCCACCACGCCTTTGTCGTGCGGGCTTATTATCATAGCTCCGTTGCCCCAGTAGGCCTTGAAACCGTTGTCGCGGGGCGGATTGTGGCTGGCGCTGATGACAATGCCGCCGTCGGCGCCTAACTGCTGCACGGCGAATGTCAGCTCCGGCGTCGGGCGTTCGTGGTCGAAGAGAAAGACCTTCGCTCCGTTGGCGGTGAGCACGGCCGCGGCCCTTTCTGCGAACTGCCTGGAGTTCACGCGCGGGTCGTGCGCGATGGCCACGGCGAGCGGCTTGCTTGCGTCCCTGGCGTCGAGATGCATCTGGAGATACTCCAACAGCCCCTGCGTGGCATCGGCGACGGTATCGAGGTTCATGCGATTCGGCCCCGGCCCGGAAGGGCACCGCATTCCACCCGTGCCGAAATGTATCGGGCCGATGAAAGCCTCGTCAAGTTCCTGCCAGTCCCCGGCTTCGATGAGCGACGCGATCTCGTCGCGGTATCCGGCGTATCGTTCGGCCTTCAGCCAGTGCTGGGTATTCTTCGCCGAGTCATCCGAGAGCTTGCCCGCTTGACGGGCGGCGTTGATGGCCGTTATCAGGGCATCAGCATTCTGAGCCATTGCGGTCTCCAGTTTATGAATCGGATTTTACGCGATGATAGCAGGCCGCGCGGATAATTGCAACGTGTGATTGGATGGCGAATGAGAGTTGCGAGGGAGGGGCATGCCGGTGCGGCAGGAGGCTATTTCAGAGCTTTCATCGACTTGGTGTAGAAGGCGGCTTCCTGCTTCAAGCCTTGTTTCTTGCAGAAGCCGCTGAGTTTCTTGAATCGTCCGACCGGATCGGTCTTGGTGGCCCAGCAGACTTTTGCCATGCATTCCGGGCAGAGCGCGATGGGGCGGCGGTCCGATTCCCTGCGGTGGTTGCTGCCGCACATGTTGCATTCGTACATTGTGCAATGCATCATCGAGAACATGTGCCCCGTCTCGTGTGTGGCCGTCTTCATCGTGCGGAGCAGGCAGAGCCTGAAGCTCTCATCGCTCTTGTCCGGGTCGCCATTGCGGTAGATGGACCACACACCGACGCGTTCGCGCAGCGCCGCCTGGCCGAAGACGAAGTTCCATCCTCGGCCCGGCCAGAGGTCTGACGGCGTGAAGGCGATGTATGCGGCGGCATCGTCGGGAAGCCGAGGCTTGAGGACCTGATCGAGGACGTAGGTGGACAGAATCTGCTTGTCGCCCCACTGGGGATGGGTTCGCCGAGCTTTCGCCGGGACGATCGAAAGCGGCAGGGTCTCACTTATCTTGACGGGGCGGTTGAAGTATCGGCTCATGAAATCTGCGGAGAGTGTGACGATCTTGCGCTGCGTCTTGGTGAAATCGCCCAGTGGCTGCACGTATATTATCCGCCGCTTGCCCTGAGGGGTGACGGGCCGGCAACGCAGGTACTGCTCGAAAGTCTGCCCGGGCTCCTTGTGCGAGGCCAGCCAGTCGCCGGGCTTCGGCTTGCCGAGCCTCGTGTGAAGCGGCCGCAGTTTCTCCATTATGAGCTTCAACTTGGGTACGCTCACAGGCTCTGAGCCTGCGTTTGTCACGACGATACAAACAAGAGCGATCAGCCCGCCCAGCACCGCAATACCGATGCCCGGAACGCATCGCCCCACCAGAGATCCCTGCGGAGAGTTCATCATCTTGCCCCTTTTCCTGCTCGAAGGAAACACCATCTGTCTTTGCTCTGTTACTTAACTATGCCTGTTAACCGTACACAATTCAAGCCGGACGTACGGGATCGCTGTCTCTTGCGACGAATCTGCTTGCAGCAGGAGCCGCATGCCGTTACGATAATGGCCGGGGCGTCTGACTCGTGGGCTTGGCCTGTCGAGGGCGGCAAATGAATGAAGTTCGATCCAGTCTTGTATCGGTCGGCCACAATGCCGACGCGTACTTCGCCGCGCGCGAGGCGCTCGAGCGATTGGACCTGCCCGGGGCAGGCTCGGCGAACGTGCTGATCAAGCCGAACGCGGGCCGCTGCGCCCAGCCGGGGGCCGCCGTGACGACCTCGCCGCAGGTTGTCGCAGCGGTTATCGACTATTTCCGCGAGCGCGGCGCGGAGAATCTCTCCATCGGCGAGAGCCCCATCACAGGCGTCGATGTGATGGAGGCCTTCGAGGCCACGGGGATAGCCGACGTGGCTCGCGAACGGGATATCGAGCTGATCGACATGGATGCCAGCCGCCCGGTCGACGTCGAGGTGCCCGGAGGCGAGGCCATCAGGTCTCTGAGCGTCTGCCCGCACGTGCTCGCGGCCGACTACGTGGTCTCGGTGCCCGTGATGAAGACGCACATGCACACGCAGGTGACGCTCAGCGTGAAGAATATGAAAGGTGGCCTGTGGCGCAGGTCGAAGGTGAAGCTGCATCAGCTCCCGCCGGACGAGAGCGGCCGCAAGAGCCTCGACGTGGCCATCGCCGATCTCGCCACCGTACTGCGGCCCGATCTGACGGTTATAGACGGCACGATCGGGATGGAGGGCCTCGGCCCGAGCGCCGGGGCACCGCGCCGGGCCGACGTCGTCATTGCCGGAACCGATCCCGTCGCGTGCGATGCGACCGCCGTGCGGCTGATGGGCTTCGACCCCAGCGAAGTAGTCCATCTCGTGCTCGCAGCGGAGCGGGGCGTCGGCAGCCTGGACGGCGATCGCGTCGAGCCGGCCGATTACTTGAAATGGCGGCAGGAGTTCAGACGCCCGCCCGAGAAGATATCGATCGAGTGGCCCAACATCGTCGTGCATGACTGTGGCTCGTGCAGCGCCTGCATGTCCACGGTGATGCTGTTCCTGAAGCGATACAGCTCGGAACTGGCCGACTATCGGCTGGCCGACGGCAACACGCACCTTGCGATGGGCAAGGGCAACGATGACCTGCCGGAAGGAACGGTGCTGATCGGCAATTGCACGGCGAAGCACGAGGGCACCGGCAAATTCGTCCCCGGGTGCCCGCCCGTGGCCTCGCATATTTTCGAGATCATCACGGGAAAGAAGCCGGATGGCTGGAGAGAATGAGTCGAATGCGCGCGGGATGCGTGATGCACGGCCGGGGTGTCGCACCGAACTGATGAAGCGCATCGGTGCCGCGGCGGGGCTGGCCGGGATAATCGGCGCCTTCGCGCTGGCCCTCGCGCTGAAGCCTGACCCGCGAGGAATGGGGACGCATCAGCAGCTTGGAATGCCGCCTTGCACGATGTACATGCTTATCGGGCTGCCGTGTCCAACGTGCGGATTGACCACCGCTTTCGCCCATGTCGTGCGGCTGCAAGTATTGGATGCCATCCGCGTGCAGCCGTTCTGCGTGGTGATTCTTGTGATTATGCTATTGAGTGCGGCGTGGTACGCGGCTACAATAGTAAGCGGCAATAGAGTCTCGAACTGGCTCGGAGGCCGGCGTATCAAGTGGCCGCGCTGGATATGGACCTGCGTGGCGTTGGGACTGCTGAGTTGGGGCTACAAGATAGCCATAGTTTTGATGAGTAGCTGAGATCAGCCCCGAAATGACGGACAGCAAAGGACTTATGAGCGGAACGCGCGTTTTGATGTCTGGCAATCATGCTGTCGGCGAGGGGGCTATCCGCGCGGGGGTTCGTGCTTATTACGGCTACCCGATCACGCCCCAGAACGAACTGACGGCGTATATGGCCACGTGGCTGCCGGAGCACGGCGGCGTTTTCATACAGGCCGAGAGCGAACTGGCCGCGATCAATATGGTCTTCGGCACCGCTCTGACCGGCGCCCGGGCGATGACATCATCCTCCAGCCCCGGGATCAGTCTCAAGCAGGAGGGCATCTCGTACATGGCCGGCTGCGAACTGCCCGGCGTGATAGTGAACGTCCAGCGCGGTGGCCCGGGACTGGGCAACATAGCGCCGTCTCAATCGGACTACTGGCAGGCGACGCGCGGCGGCGGCCACGGCGATTATCGCACACCCGTCCTCGCACCGCATTCAGTGCAGGAATGCTTCGACCTGATGCCGGTTGCTTTCGACCTCGCCGACCGCTATCGCACGCCGGTGGTTGTGCTCTCCGACGGCCGCCTCGGCCAGATGATGGAGCCGGTCGAGCTGCACGAATTCCGGCCCGCCGGCGACCTCCCGCCGAAAGACTGGGCGCTCGACGGCTGCAAAGACCGCGAGCCTCGGCGAATTTGCAGCCTGCGGCTGAAAGGCAACGAACTCGAGCTTCTCAATCTCCGCCTGCAAGAGCGTTACACCGAGATTGGACGCGACGAGGTCCGCTACGAAACCATCAAGACCGCCGCGGCCGATCTGTGGCTCGTCGCCTACGGTTCGAGCGCGCGGATCTGCAAGGAGGCCGTCAAGCGGGGCCGCACAGCGGGGCTCAAGCTGGGCTTGCTCCGCCCGATCACGCTGTGGCCGTTCCCGTCGCTGCCGATTGCCGAGGCCGCCGCGAGCGGCGTGGACTTCCTCGTCGTCGAGATGAGCCTCGGGCAGATGGTCGAAGACGTCAGGCTCGCCGTCGAGGGGCGGAGCAGGGTGGAGTTCTGCGGCAGGGCCGGCGGATCCGTCCCGGGGGTCGATGAAGTGCTCGATTCAGCGAGGAAGATGATAGGATCATAGAATGCTGTGTCTGGAATCACAGATGAACGCAGATAAGATGGAATACCAGCGGCAGAGGGGATGGAACCACAGATAAACGCAGATAAACGCAGATAAGATGCGGGCTGCATGCCGAGATGGAACATGTATAGAATACCGGCAGGGTAGACACGTGAAGCAGAGCTTGGACGTGAATGAGGCCCCGCATTGGCTTGCAGCCCCGTAGGGGCGACATAGAATAGCCCACGGCAACGCCGTGGGTAACGTTGACCAATATTCCCCAGCCCCAACCCTCCTGAGGTGGGTGGGTATGAAGGGAGTGGAACCACAGATGAACGCAGATGAACACAGATAAGATGCGGGCTGGCTGCCGACATGGGCCGTCTTCTGATTACCTGTGTTAGTCAGGTGCCTGCCGGCTGTGGCGGGGGCAGGCAAGCACGGCCAACCGAGGACGGTTGACCGTGGCACTCCGCATTGGCTTGCAGCCCCGTTAGGGGCGACGTAGAATAGCCCACGGCAACGCCGTGGGTGAACGTTGACAAGTGAAATCACAGCCCTGTAGGGGCGAAATAGAGCCGGGAATCGGCAGGCCTGCCCCACGAATGAAGAGGATAACGGAACGGCGGAAATCGCGAATGGCTCCTATATATACCAGACCCGAAAGCCTTCAGGACACTCATACGCACTACTGCGCGGGCTGCGGGCACGGGATTGCCCATCGCCTGGTGGCTGAGGTGATAGATGAACTGGGCGTGCGCGAGAAGACCGTGGCGGTCGCTCCGGTAGGCTGCGCGGTGCTGGCGTACGACTATTTCAACTTCGACGTAACCGAGGCCGCGCACGGCCGCACGCCGGCTGTGGCTACCGGGATCAAGCGCGCGCTGCCCGACCACCTTGTCTTCACATACCAGGGCGACGGCGACCTGGCGGCCATCGGCACCGCCGAGATCATCCACGCAGCCAATCGCGGAGAGGCTTTCAGTGTTATATTCATCAACAACGGCATTTATGCGATGACGCAGGGCCAACTTGCGCCGACCACGCTCGTGGGCCAGAAGACGGCAACTACGCCCAAGGGCCGTAATCCGGCCAACGAAGGCCCACCGATCCGCGGCTGCGAGCGCATCGACGCGCTCGATGCACCGATGTACCTCGAACGCGTTGCTCTCAGTTCGCCCGGAAACGTCCGGCGCGCTCGAAAGGCCATCAAGAAGGCTTTCACCGTGCAACTGGAACATGAGGGCTTCGGACTGGTCGAACTGCTCTCGGCGTGCCCGACCTACTGGTTCATGTCGCCCGTGGACTGTATGAAGAGGATCGACGAGGAAGTGGCGAAGGTGTTCCCACCGGGTGTCATCCGGGATCGGACGAGCGAAACGTGAGCGGGAGAGACGGCTTGGAAGAGCGGCTTATCATATCGGGATTCGGCGGACAGGGGATTCTCTTCAGCGGTAAGCTGTGGGCTGAGCTCATGATGCATCAGGGTCATCACGTGACTTATTTCCCTTCGTACGGGGCCGAAGTCCGCGGCGGCACCTGCAACTGCTCGGTTATCGCATCCGACGATGAGATCGCTATGCCGGTTATCGACGTGGCCGCGTCTCTCATCGTGATGAACCAGCCTTCGCTCGAGCGCTTCGCGCCGCTACTGGCTCCCGGCGGGCTCGCCGTCATAAATGGCTCGATGGTCGAGCTACGCGGCCCTCTGCCGGGCCGGGTGGTCTACTCGCCGCCCGCCACCGAAATGGCAAACGAGCTGGGCAACGTCCGCGTGGCGAACGTGATCATGATGGGTGTGTACAGCGCCGCTGGAGGCCTGGCGGATTTCGACGCGGTATCGGCCCAGTTGGGCCGGATGCTCCGTGGCCGCAAGGAGCATCTGCTCGAGATAAACCGTCGGGCGTTCGCCATCGGCCAAGAATGGATGGCAGGGCACGCCCCGGACGCAGACGCCTGACGGGGGGCAATCGCTCGACGAGATTGGCCGACGTTCGGTTTTTCCCCTTGAGAATGTCCTGCGGTGTGTTGATAATGGCTTCGGGCTTTCTGGGGAAATCACATGGATATGAGCGATACCCGAATTGGGTTTGTGTGCCTGGCTGCCGACGGCTCTGCGGATGTGGAGCGCGCCCGGAAGATATCCGAATCATCCCAGAAATACATACAGAAACAGGAGCCGTTTGAGGTCGTCGCTCCTGAGACGCCCGTCTCCGACGGGAATGAGGCATCGGCTGCTGCCGAGCTGTTTCGAGGTTCGGGCATCGACGCGCTCGTCATACAGTTCGGCACGTTCGCGCCGGATGCACTGTCCCTGGAGATCGTCATCTCGGTGAATGTGCCCGTTGCGATGTGGGCGCTGCCGGAGCCGACTCTCGACGGCGTCACACCCCGGTGCGGCTCGATGGCAGCACTGATGATGCATTCGAGCACGTTGAAGCACTGCAACCGGCGTTGCGGCACGATTATCGGCGACCCCGAGAGCAGTGGGACGCGCAAGGCTCTGGACAGCTTCCTGAAGGCGATCGCCGTGCGGCGGACGCTCCGCGCGTGCACCATCGGCCTGGTCGAGCGGCATTCGCAGGGCTCTTACAGCGCGGGCTCCGGTGCCCTGGCCGTTAAGGACGTCTTCGGGGCGAGCGTCTCGCCGATCGATTCATCCAGGATAGCCGAGCGTTTCGAGCACATTTCGCCGGAGCAGGTCGAGCAGTATATAGCCGAGCTGAGCGCAGCCGGCTGGGCCGACGAGGTGGAAGACGCCGATCTGCTCGAGCAGAGCATACAGAGCTTCCTTGCCATTCGGGCCTTGCAGCAGGAGCTCGCGCTCGATGCCATATCGATGCCCGGCCCGTGCGAAGGGATGCACGCGGCCGAGAGCGGCGCATGCCTGGCGCAGGCACGGCTGACGGCCCAGGGCGTGATGGCCAACGGCGACTGCGATATCGACGGGCTGCTCACGATGCTCGTGCAGCATCTGTTCACCGGCCGGCCCGTCTTCTCCGCGGAATGGGTCGAGATGGACGAGCGCAGCAACCAGGTGCTCTTCTGGAACGCATGCGGAGCTCCCGAGCCGTTGGTGAATCCCCGGCTGCATCCATCGTTGCGAAGGATCAGTTCGGGCCAGGGCTGCGTTGCTATCGAGCTTCCGCTGAAGTCCGGGGAGGTCACCATTGCGCGGCTGATTGCGCCCGGGGGCCGTTACAGGCTCCTGACGGCGCACGGCCGAGCCGTTGACGGCGATTACCCGCTGCATGGGGCCTGCGTGAACGTCAAGCTCGATTGTGACGTTCACGATCTGTTCGAGACGATACTCGAGAACGGCTTCCCCCACAGATATGCACTTGTCTATCAGGATATCACCGGTGAACTGCAAGCCCTGGCCGACGTGCTGGACATCGAGATGATCGCCGTGTGACAGGTTATTTGTCAATTCATGACTTTGACGCTGCGCGTGCTGCTGAGACTGCTGCGGGGGGCCGAAGAGTAAGGAAGTGTTCTGATCTGGGGGTGTCACGGTTGCCGGCGTTTTCGCATTCAATTCGAAGCGGGAGTGCGGCATTTCTTGCGGCCGTGTGGATTGTCCAGGCCGCCTCGGCCTCGGTTGACGTGGCCGATCTGATGGCTTCGCACGGGATGGCGCCGCAAGGCCGAACTTCGGCGATGGTTTATGTTTACAGCGGCAACGGCCACCGCGCCGAATTGATGCCCGGTTCGGCACATGTCCTGTTCGACGGCCGGTTCATAGAACTTCCGGCTCCTCTTCACCTGCGAAACGGCCGCATCAAGGCACCCGACGCCCTGTCGCGTGCCGTCGCGCGCATTTTCGCCGAGAAGCCCGAGCCGCAGCCTGCAGATCAGCTCATCTGGCCGCGACTCAAGCGCATCATGATCGACGCCGGCCACGGCGGCCGCGACCCCGGTGCGTCAGGCTACGGCCTCAAAGAGAAGGATATTGCACTCGATATAGCCCTCGACGTCGGGCGGAGTCGCAAACGCAATGGCTGGGGCCTCGGCTATAC